>CAVKAU010000234.1:0-2401 GCA_963654035.1 bacterium
CCCATACACCCCTTGGTTACAGGCAAGATCTTTCTCCTCTTGAATGTCTTCCTTGCTGATAATAAAGGAATAATCTTCCTTAAAAGAGTCATCAACGATAAAATCTTGGCAATATTCCTTGCTATAAGGGTCTAGACAAGTAATATCTAAGATCTTGTTTGCCAATCTCATTTTGAAATGTATCATGCAAACATTTTAATACTTATCTTTATTTTAATAAAGATTGGAGAAAATCGAAGATTCTTTGAATTAGATTATTTTCGATTTCAACATCAAGAAAATAATGATGAAATGCGTTTTGTAAACGCTCAATAAAAATGATAGATTTTGGCCTTAGGACATTTTCAATATCATTAAAACATATTGCTAGAATTCATCGATTAGAACAATCAATATCGATGTTATTTGTTACCTAAAATAATAATGATGAATTGAAATGTTCCTTCGCATATCTTCTTTCTTTCCTTAAGAGATAAATGTTATACTTTTTCTAGTCAACCTATATGAATAAGATAGCAGAGACAATCTCCAAAGGCATCAAAGAGGGAAAATGGATTGATATCACCTATTGCAATAGAGAAGGTGAAACGACCTACTTTTGGATTGCCATCGTTGATATTGATTTAAGGAAACATCGTCTTTATTGCGATTCATATAACGAAACGAAATCTTTCTCTTCAAAGAGAATCAGTCTTTCTTTTGAAGGAATCAAAAAGGCAGACATTCTTTTCTTTACCTCATATGAAGTTCCAACAAGCCTTATCGATAAGCTTGAGCACATTGATTCAAAGGAGCTTGATTGGCTTGAATACGATAAATTCAACTGCAATATCCTCCTATATTACAAAGAATGTTGTTTTCTTGATAATGATCCGTATCAAAAAGAATTTTGCATGATCGAAGGAATCGATTTGGACAGCCTTAGAAAAAAGAAAACCTTCGTTTTAGAGAAAGAGCAAGAGAAGATGTTGCTAGAGAAGGTTTATCATAACGAATATTCTTCTTTCGCCTATCGTGAACTAGTCATCAATGTTTTTTCGATTGATAAAGGGCATCATAAATATGTCGTTTGTTACTACCCTTTGACTTATAACCCCAAAGAGAAAACGCTTCTAGTCGGGAAAGAGTTACTTTTTAACAAGTCTTTCTTGATTGAAGATACGAAGAATTCCCTTTCTAGATATGTCGAAGGAGATCTTGATTCTTTCATAAATAGATTCAAAGACAAAGACAATTATTACGAATGCCGCGAAGAAATCGTTTCTAATTTCAAGTTTGATGAGAAAGTCAACACAAGGCCAGACATCATGTTGCTTGAAAGAAAGATGAAAACGAATCTTGATGAGACTTATCAAGAAATCCAAGATGAATACGAAGAAAAAGAACTATCCAAGCCTCTTATGGCTTTCTTTGGCAATCTTGTAAGAAAAAGGCAAAGCAAGAAAGAACCATCTCTAGTCGTTCTTGATAAGAAGATAAACATTGATCAGATGAGGGTTTTGTATAATTCCTTAAGCCAACCTGTCACCTATGTTCAGGGCCCGCCAGGAACAGGCAAAACTCAGACTATTCTTAATGCCATTCTCTCATCTTTCATCAACGATCGAAGTATCCTCGTTTCATCTTCAAATAATATTCCCGTGAATGGAATTGCCGATAAATTGAATTTTTCATATTTTTCGAAGAATATGCCTTTTCCTTTTCTTAGGCTAGGCAATAACGAAGAAACTCTTAAAGCGGCAAAGAAAATCCTTGATTTAGCATCTTTAAAAGATGATTTTGAAATCAATGAGGAAAGAATGCAACAAGCGATAACGAATAACAATCGCGATAATGCTACCCTAAGAGAAAAACTCGCCGAGCATGAAAGAAAATTGGATTTAGAAGACCTGATAATTTCCGGCAAGAAACTAATTGATAGTTTTGAAGATGACGATTCCTACACGATTAGGAGAATCAAAGAAAAAATAAAAGAGAATGAGCAAATCTATCATTCAATCCCATCTTTTGAAGATGAGATGATACCTTCTTTAATTAAACCAATCGAAGAAAACGAAGAATTATTTGATTATTTATATGCCAAATCCCTTAAGTGCATTCGTAAATTAAGAACAAGCAAATATCGGCCATTGCTTGATATTTGCTCCATCGAGGATGATGAAGAAAGGGTTCATTCCTTTAACGTCTGGCTAAAGGATGACGATAATCTCTCTCTTTTGATGAATGCTTTCCCGATTATTCTTACGACGAATATTTCCTCAGGAAAACTTGGAACGGCAAAAGAGAAATTTGATCTCGTTATCATTGATGAAGCGGGGCAATGCAATGTAGCAGAAGCTCTCCTCCCTTTAGCAAGAGCCAAAAATCTACTTTTGGTTGGAGATAACAACCAACTTAAACC
>CAVKAU010000235.1:0-3042 GCA_963654035.1 bacterium
GTCCATCAAATGGTTTATTTCATCTTCTGGACGATTCCAGTTTTCAGTTGAGAAAGCATAAAAAGACATGTACTTAATGTCAAATTCCATGCATGTATCAAATATTTCTATCAAACGCTTGCAAGCCTCTTTGTGACCAAGGTAACGAGGAAGGCCACGGGCTTTTGCCCATCTTCCATTACCGTCCATGATAAACGCGACGTGGGATAATTTTTTAGTTAAAACGAATTCTTTTTTCATATGAAAAAATTATAGCCTAAAACACCGTGATAAAAAATGATAATCCATAGAAAATATTGAATTCAAAAAGTTCGCAAGTTCTTTGATATTTTTGCTACAATGTATGCATTATGAATGAAAACGAAGAAAAAGTTATTGATGTAAATGTCATTGATGATAAAAAGTCAAAAATGAATCCAAAAGAAAAAAGGAACGCCATCATTATTTGCTCTGTTGGAGCAGCCATCCTTTTAGGAACAATCATCATTCCTGTAATTGGGCATTTTTCTTCGCAAATTTCTCCAAGCAAAAAGAGTTCGCCATCCTTTTCGTGGGATAATCAAACGCCTGGCTTATATACGGAAAATGGCTTATTTAGAACCAATTCAAATGTCTTCTCATTAGAAAAAGAGGGGGAGCGTTATATTGTTTATGGGGTAAATTCAACTGATGAAGACAAATATCTCATCATGCCTTCTGCCGTTAATGTTTCTAGTGAAAACAAAACGTATGCGATTAATAGCGTTGCGTTAAAAAACGAAGGCGATTCAAATATTTTTAATTCGACCGATAGCAAAATTAAAGGCGTTTATTTTAGTGGATTATATTCGAAAATAGGGTCTTTCTCTTTCCAAAATCTTTTGAATCTTGAAGAAGTTAAGTTTGGCTCAGGGGAAGGAAGCCAAAGCATCGAGAAAAACGCGTTTGCTAACGATATTTCCTTGAAGAATATCGTTTTTTCGAAAAACCTAGTTTCCGTTGGCGAAAGTGCTTTTGAAAATAACACCGCTCTTGTTTCAATTAACTTCAAAGATACAAAATTACAGACATTAAGCAAAAATGCTTTTGCTGGATGCACTTCTTTGTCTGAGGTAACGTTGCCTTCCTCTTTATCTTCCGTATCCGAATCTTTGTTTTTGGGTTGCACTTCCTTAGAAACGATAAAGTATTCTAACACTGTTGCGGCTTTTACGAATTTAACTAGAGGCGTCGATTGGAGCAAAGGCTCTTCAATCAAGGAAGTCGTTTGCACTGATTCAACCATTACCCTATAAAAGAAAAAGAGGGCAGTTTCGCCCTCGATTTTTTGATTTTTATTATCAGATAGTCATGATTTCTTTTTGCTTTTCGGCAAGAATGTCATCAACTGTCTTATTTGCTTCGGTAACAACCTTTTGAATATCTTCTTCAACGCGATCTTTATAATCATCGCTCATTGAATCATCATCTTTAAGAAGATCAAGATAATCACGACGGATGTTTCTTATAGCGACTTTTGTTTCATCGCCAATGACTTTTGCTTCTTTGGCGATTTGTTTTCTGACGTCTTCTGTAAGTGGCGGAACAATGATACGGATATCGCTTGCCTCTACTTGTGGATTAACACCTAAATTTGCACCTGCAATCGCGCTAGCGATAGTCTTAAGATCTTCACGTGAATAAGGCTTAATCAATAATTGTCTTGGTTCAGGCATTGAGATTGAAGAAAGGGATGTAATATCCATCTTATCTCCATAATAATCGCACTTAATGCCATCAAGCATTTTTGGATTGGCGCGACCTGTTCTTAATTTTGCTAATCTTCCTTTATAAGACTCAATGGCTTTATCCATTTGGCCTTTTGCTTCATTTACTAATTGGTCCATATTTTATTTCTCCTTGGATATAGTTGATCCGATATCTTCCCCTTGTAAAACTCTTAATAAGCTATTTGGATCTGACATATTGAAGACATGTATCTTGACGTCTGAATCAGCGAGCATTGCCACAGCCGTTAAATCCATGACGGCAAGTTTTTTGGCCATTACTTCGGTATATGTTAACTTCTTAAGAAGCTTTGCATCTTTATTTGTTCTTGGATCAGAATCATAAACGCCTTCAACGCCATTCTTACCCATAATAATTGAATCGGCATTGATTTCTAATGCGCGAAGGGTGGCACAAGAATCAGTTGTGAAATATGGGTTTCCCGTTCCGCCAGCAAAGACAACGACTTGTCCTTTCTCTAAATGAGAGATAGCTTTTCTACGGATATAGGGTTCGCAAACTTGAGGAACGTTAATTGAAGACATAACCTTCGTAGAAAGGCCAAGGCTTTCTAAGGCGCTTTGTAAGGCTAAACCATTCATGATTGTACCAAGCATTCCCATATAGTCTGCTGTAGAGCGTTCAATGCCAACTTTATCGGCAAGGCGTCCTCTCCAAATGTTACCAGCACCAACAACAAGGCTGATTTGCACGCCTAAATCGTGGGCTTGCTTAACGACATTAGCAACTGCCTTTAATTTCCTTTCGTCGTAAATAGAATGATCAGTTTCGTTTTCTAAAGCCTCTCCGGAAACCTTGAGAACGATACGTTTGTAAATAGTTTTATTTTCCATATGCGTATATTATACAAAATAAATAATTATTTTGAATAACAAAAAAAGGATGCTACGTGAGCATCCTAGGTTTTGCTTATGATTAAGCAGCAAGGCCTTCGCCAACTTGATAGCGGACAAAGGAGATAACTTTGTTGCCTTTTTCAGCAAGAACTTGTTCAACGGTCTTAGATGGATCGAGTAAGAATTTTTGTTTGACTAAGCAATATTGGGATAAGGCTTTGTCAACTTTCTTCTCAGCGATTTGATCTTTGACAGGTTGTGGTTTGTTGATGAGTTTTTCATCAGCGGCAACTTCTGCTTTAGCAACGTTGAGTTCTCTTTCTCTTTCGGCTGCTGGAACATCTTCTAAGTTAAGATAGATTGCGCCCGAATCAGCAATATGCATTGCAAGGTGGTGAGCAAATTCCTCATCATCTTTGGCTAAGAGAACACAAACGGC
>CAVKAU010000236.1:0-2727 GCA_963654035.1 bacterium
GTTATTCACGGATGCGCCGACGACATTATTTGTCGCCGTTTCAACGATTGTCGTAAAAGCTTTATGCGAAATCCCCATCTTGCCGCGGCTGCTATAATTGTTTAAATAATAGTAATCTCTGCTCATAGGATTATTTTACTCACCTTTAATGATATCTTCAACTTTCTTGGCAATATTCTCTTTTGTAAAGCCAAAATATGCAAGAACTTCTTTTGCTGGGGCGCTGCGTCCAAATTGATCGATAGATATTACGTTATCAGCGTATTTATACCACGTGTCTCCATTCCCCATTTCAAGAGCAATGCGTTTGTTCCTAGGCAAAGATAATATCTCGTTTTGCCTTTCTTTTTCTAGTTTATCGAATCTATTGGTGGAAGGCATTGATATTACGTCAACATAAATTCGCTTCTCTTCAAGCGTTTTTTGAACATCGATAGCAAGTGAAACCTCGCTCCCGGATGCAATCAATTCAAATTGTGCTTCTTTGACAGCTTTTGAGATTAAATAAGCGCCGTCAGCCACTTTTTCTTCACTAGAATTATTTTCTAATGGTAGGTTTTGTCTCGTTAAAATGAGGGCCGTTGGATGGTTTTTGCTGGTTAATGCTAGTTTCCAAGCGCCAAACATTTCACGGTCATCGCAAGGACGAATGACATCCAATTCAGGAATCGTCCTTAAGGATGCTAATTGTTCTATTGGTTCATGCGTTGGACCATCTTCTCCAACTGCTATGGAATCATGGGAAAGCAAATAGATGGCTGGAACTTCTTCGAGAGAGGCCATTCTTATCGCGTTTTTGAAATAGTCGCTGAAAACCATAAATGAGCCAACATAGGTTATAAGTCCGCCATGAAGCAAAATTCCATTTTGGGCAGCGGCCATAAAGAACTCACGAATACCGAAATTGATATTTTTCGCTTCTCTATGTTCTTTGGAAAAACTTGGATCGGAAGGGATATTGGTTTTGACGGATGAAGCCACATCTGCACTTCCGCCAAAGGTAAACGGAATCTTGTTTACTGCTTCAAGCAAGAATCTTTCCGAAGAATTCCTTGTCGCTTCGCTTTCTTTTAAAACTGGTGAAATGAGGCCATAACTAGTTATGTCTCTGGCGAACCCATTGATAAAATCAACATATTCTTTTGGATTTGCTTCCTTGTATTCGCCGAGATTTTTTTCGTGTTGCCTATACGCTTCTTCACCACGTTTTGCAAAACTATTGGCTAAGTTTTCATAAACATCCTCATCAACTTGGAAAGGGATGTGATTGGCAATAAATTTATTGGCTGTTTTCTCATAATCGTCCGCTTTCAGAGGAGAGCCATGTGTTTTGCAAGAGCCTTCATTGGCGCTTCCATAGCCAATGAAAGTATGTAGAAGAATCATCGTCGGTTTGGAAGAAACCTTTGCTTCATTGATTGCTTCATTTATTGCATTTATGTCGTTTCCATCAGCTATTTCAAGCGTATTCCAACCACAAGCTTCAAAACGTTTTATTTCATCTTCACTCATTGAATTTGAGGTTGGACCATCTAAAGTTGATGTGTTTTGATCATAAATAAGAATCAATTTATTTAACTGCTGGTGTCCGGCAAAGGAAATAGCTTCTTGAGAAATACCTTCTTCGAGACATCCGTCGCCGCATAAGCAATATGTATAATGCGACATTATCTTTTCGCCATCTTTATAAGTTGCACGTAGCTTTTCCTCGGCCATAGCCATGCCAACGGCTTGGGCAATTCCTTGTCCAAGCGGACCAGCTGTCGCGTCAACTCCAGCAGTTTGATGAATCTCTGGATGACCTGGAGTTCTGCTGTTAAGTTGCCTAAAAGCCTTTAGATCATCGATTGTCACGTCATACCCAGCAACGTGTAGCATTGCATAAAGAAGAGCGCTATTATGTCCGCTAGAAAGAACGAAGCGATCACGATTTATCCAATCTGGATGCTTTGGGTCGGCAACTAAGTGATATTTATAAAGAACATACATAGCAGGCGCTATATCTAGTGCCATTCCTGGGTGTCCACTATTAGCTTTTTGGATCTCATCAAGTAATAGGCAACGTATCGTATTTATAGACTTGACATCTATTTCTTTTTCGGTTTTGACATTAGACATAACTATTCCTTTCTAGTAGTTTTTTAGTTGATATATTAGTACTTTATATTATCTTAAGATAATATCATTCTTTTTTTATCTCAATTCCAACATCATCTAAAGCCTGTTTTGAAACGGCAGATGGTGCTTTAGACATGGGGTCAACGGCTTGCAAATTCTTAGGGAAAGCTTCAACATCACGAATGTTATCAGTTCCGCAAAGTATCATGCATAATCTATCAAGTCCTAAAGCGAATCCAGCGTGAGGTGGAACGCCATAATTGAAGGCTCTAAGGAACCAGCCGAATTTTCTTTCCACATCTTCTGCAGAAAGTCCGATGAGATTAAAAATCTTCCATTGCGTATCATGATCGTATATTCTCATCGTTCCGCCACCAGCTTCATAGCCGTTGATAACGATATCATAAGCATAGGCAAGGACTTTTTCAGGATCCGTATCGAGCAATGGCAAATCCTCATCCCTTGGTCTAGTAAATGGGTGATGTTCAGCCGTGTAATAATCAGTTCCTTCAACTTTGTCGAACATCGGGAAATTAACAATCCATAATAAATCATAGGTTCCAGGTTTGATAAGGCCCATTTCTTTGGCGAAAAGCGTTCTTATTGCAC
>CAVKAU010000237.1:0-9977 GCA_963654035.1 bacterium
AGAATTTGAATCTAACGCTAAAGAATATGGGTATTCAAAAGAACTCATCAAAGCGGTGCGTCATTCATTCGCTAAGACGCGCAAGATGATGGAGAATGGTGAATTTCCATTTAACGATAATATGATTGAAGACATATATTCTTCATTCTTAGCAGAGACAATTCCCTTCGTTCCAAAAAACGCCTTTTCGAAACATTAGTTTATCGTCTCTCTAGTAACTTATTTCTAAGGGGTCTATAATTTAGGAGTTCTAAAAGAACTCTTTTATCTATGCAGTACAATTTTATTTCTAAATCTAAAGAAGAAACCCAAAAATTTGGTTCGTTCATCGCCAGCTTATTCACGCGTGGCGATGTAATTTTGCTAAAAGGCGATTTAGGCGCAGGAAAAACAACGCTCACTGGAGGGGTTGCTAAGGCTCTTGGCATCGAAGAAGATGTCATCTCTCCGACTTTCAATATCATGAAATGCTATTTCAAAGGCAAAATCCCTCTTTATCATATTGACGCATATCGTTTAGAGGGACAAAACATCGAACTTGGCCTTGAAGAATATATCGAAGGGGATGGCATTTGCTTTATCGAGTGGCCGCAATATATTGAACCTCTTTTGCCAGAAGAAGCCCTTTCAATATCCCTTAAAAATATTGGCGAAGACAATCGAATGATTACTTTAGAAGGAAATACGCCACATTTTGAAGAAATAATTAACTCTGTGAAGGAGACCTTCCATGATTAGCTTATTAATTGACACCTCGAATACAAATTTAGCTGTCGGAATTGCTAAAGACCATGTGCTTATTGGCGAAACCCAGTATGAAGCATGGCAAAGACAATCAGAATTCTTGATCCAAGAAATCGATACGCTATTTACTAAATTATCTATAAGCAAAGATGAGATTGATGAGATTATTGTAGCTAAAGGACCTGGTTCCTATACTGGAGTTCGTATTGCTATGACGGTTGCAAAAGTAATGGCTTTTGCTGTAAACAAGCCTTTGTATCTTGTTTCTTCCCTTGAAGTTTATAAAGCAAAAGATGGACGTTCAATATGCTTGATGAATGCAAGAAGTAAGCGTTCCTACGTTGGCGTTTATTCGCAAGATGAAGTTATTCTTTCTGATATGATTATGGATAATGAGCAAATAAGAATCTACATTGCTGCTCATCCAGAATATAAGATTTGCGGGGATGTCGCTTATCTTTCTTTAAATGGAGAGAAAACTAACGTTTTGGAAAATCTTATGAATGCCGATATTGAACGCAATCTTTGCAAAGACATATTGGCTGCCAAACCAGTTTATTTGAAGGACTTATGATGGATATTGAAATTCGCCCAATAAAAAAGAAAGACATCGAAAAGGTTGCCGAACTAGAAGCGGCCTGTTTCATAAAGCCATGGCCACTTAACCAGATTGCCTATGAATACAAAGGGAATCCGTGTGCTAAAGTTTTTGTTGCGACTGATTCTAACGACAATATTCTCGGCTATATTGATTTTATGATAACTTTCAATTCCGCAACTATCGATCGCATTTGCGTTAGTGAGAAATTTAGAGGCAATGGAATTGGTTCAAAATTATTGGAAAAGATGGTTGAAGTTTGCAAAAAACAAAAAGAAATCGTTGAATTTATCACTCTCGAAGTTCGTGTGTCGAACAAGAATGCCATTTCTCTTTATTCGAAAAATGGCTGGCAAAAAGTCGTTATCAAACCAAAATATTATGATGATGGCGAAGATGCCTTATATATGATTAGGAGTATCTTATGACCCGTATATTAGCAATAGAATCTAGCTGCGATGAAACGGCCGTCGCCATTACCGAAGATGGCAAATTATTAGCAAACGTTGTTTCTTCTCAGGTTGCCGTGCATGTGAAATATGGCGGAGTTATGCCTGAAGTTGCATCAAGATTACACACAGAAAACATTGATGTATGCCTCAAAGAGGCGTTAGAACAATCTGGTTTAAAATTTGAGGACATGGACGCCTTTGCCGTTACTAGAGGTCCTGGACTTATTGGTTGCTTACATGTTGGTCTTCAAGCCGCTAAAACCTTAGCCATGCTCTATAAAAAGCCCTTAATTCCTGTTCATCACCTTGCCGGACATATCTATGCAAATGAATATGTTGGTGAATTTAAATTCCCCCTCTTATGTGTTGTTGTTTCAGGTGGAAATACCGAACTCGTCTTAATGAAGGATCATCTAAACTTTGAAATTATTGGCGAAACAAAAGATGATGCAGTTGGTGAATGCTATGATAAAGTCGCCCGTGTATTAGGCTTACCATATCCTGGCGGCCTTCCAATTGACCAACACGCTAAAAAAGGCAAACACACTTACGATCTTCCTGAACCGTTGCTTGGAAAAGATGGATATGATTTCTCTTATTCTGGCTTAAAGACGTCGGTTATCAACCTTGCTCACAACCTTGAGCAAAAGGGCGAGGCATTGAATATTGATGATATGGCTAAGTCTTTTCAAGACGTGGCAATTGGGATGATAATTGATAGAGCAACTCGTGCAGCAAGAAATTATCATGTAGCGCAAGTGGTTCTTGCTGGTGGAGTATCAGCCAATTCCTATTTAAGAGAGCAAATGAAAAATCGCTTAGAAGGAACGGGCATTGATTTAATCATTCCTCCGCTTTGGTGCACTACTGATAATGCTGCGATGATTGCAAAAGTAGCAGAACGACTTTATAAAGAAAAAGTCTTTGCCCCATTGACGTTAGGAGTAGATCCAAACTGGAAAATTTCAGATTTTCGAAAATTTGACTGATATATTAAAAGAGGAGACAGACAATGAAAGAAAAAACAATTAGCGTTAAAGAATTATATTCTCTTGATGCGGAAAACCTTGGAAAACTTGGAACAGTAACTATTGATGGCTGGGTTAGAAATAACCGCAATTCCGGAAAAGTCGGCTTTATTGCCTTGCACGATGGAACATGCTTTAAAAACGTTCAAGTCGTTTACGATGCTGATAAGCCATTTTTTGATGATGCTTCACATTTCAAAATGGGTTCGGCAATTGAAGTTGTTGGCAATGTTGTCTTAACTCCTGAAATGAAACAACCATTTGAAATTCATGCCACTGGCGCAACTCTTTTAGGGGACGTTGCTGACGATTACCCGCTCCAAAAGAAGAAAACATCATTCGAATTCTTACGTGATATTGCCTATCTTCGTCCAAGAACTAATACGTTTGACGCTCTTTTTAGAGTTCGTTCCGTTTTAGCGATGGGCGTTCATACTTTCTTTCAAGATAATGGATTTGTTTATGTTCATACCCCAGAAATCACTGCTAATGATGCTGAAGGAGCAGGTTCTGTTTTCTCTATTATTACCGATTCCAAAGAAGATCCAATAAATGATTTCTTTGGTAGAAAAGCTTCCTTAACTGTCTCTGGACAATTACACGTTGAAGCATTTGCCCTTGCCTTTAAAGACGTTTATACCTTTGGCCCAACATTTAGAGCTGAAAAGAGCAATACCCCTCGTCATGCTTCCGAATTCTGGATGATTGAACCTGAACTTGCTTTCGCTGATTTAAATGACGATATGGATTGCATCGAAAGCTGCATCAAATTCCTCATTAAATGGGTTATGGATAGATGCCCAGATGAAATGGATTTCTTTGAAAAATGGATTACCCCTGGCACAAAAGAAAAGCTTCAAAAGGTCTTAGATACCCCATTTACAAAAATGGAATATACCGAAGGAATCAAAATTCTCCAAGAAGCAGTTAAAAACGGTCATAAATTCGAGAACAATAATATTGAATGGGGGATGGATTTACAAAGTGAGCATGAACGCTATCTCACCGAACAACATGTTAAAGGGCCAACCTTCTTAATTAATTATCCAAAAGAAATCAAATCTTTCTACATGAGAGAAAATGATGACGGAAAAACTGTTGCAGCCGTTGATCTTCTTGTCCCAGGAGAAGGAGAAATCGTTGGAGGAAGTCAAAGAGAAGAGCGTTATGACATCCTTAAAGCTAAGATGGATAAACTTGGAAACACCAAAGGCCTTGAATGGTATTTAAATCTCCGTAAATACGGCGGCTGTATCCATTCAGGATTTGGAATCGGCTTCGATAGACTTCTTATGTACATTACTGGCATTGCGAATATCCGCGATACCGAGCCATATCCAAGAACATCTTCTGCTTTAAAATATTAATTTATGGAACAAAACACACAACAAGGTAATCCACAAGCTCTCGAAGGCCAAGTTAATGAAGTAGAGCAACAAAACCCCGAACTTGTCGCAAAAAAGAACTTATCAAGGAAAAGAATCTTCTTTGCGATATTAGGAATTGATATTGCCCTCTTAGCATTCCTCTTATTTGAAATCATCAGTTTATTCTTCTAAAAATGCTCCCACAATTGATGGGAGCTTTTTAAAAACAAAGGGGTTTTATTGGGGATTATTTGAATTTTGCGTATTCGTAGGAGTTTGATTTGAAACAGCTGCTTTCATATCGTCGAAGTAATCAAAGTCGTCCAAGCTTTTTTCGAATATTGAATGAGACAATTTATTTAATCTTGCGGCTCTAGCAAGATATGCTTGAATAACTACCAAATACCAAACAATTGCAGTTAACCATAAAGGAACGAGGATATAAGATCCCCAATATTCATTATGCCATGTTGGCGAAGATAATAAATCAGGCCATTTTGCTAAGAGATTCAACCCCCAAAAGTTTGCAAAGTTATTAGGATTGCTCCAATCAAAATTGAAAAGCAATGTTGAGAATTCACCAAAATAATCTCTAGCCCATATTCCGTAAATGGTTGAATTTATGATATAAACCATTAAGGAAACAAAGCCGATAGCAAATGGGATGATGGCCATCCTTACTAATTGGCGGTTGTTTTTTATGTTCCCATATTTTTTTAATTGTTCAGGAGTTGTTATAACACGTAAGACGACTGCTTCATGAACCTCATAATCCATTCTTTTTCCGAAACGTATTGTAACAAATCTTATTAAAGCACCAATCAAGCCGATGATTATAAAAAGGAAAATCATTACTATCAAAAGGATGATAAGTAACCTCTTATCAGATTCGTTGAGCGAAAAATCCACAAGAAATTTCATAAATTATCCCCTCCCTGATCATCGTTTGAAATATCAATATATTGCGTATTAGCATGTGGGTCAAATGTTGGCTGTTGTGGAGTATGATTAACTGGGTTTTGCTGGGGATTTTGCGATATTTGAGCAGGTTCTGGCTGCGTAGAAGGTATTTGCGAATATGATTGTTGCTGCTGATTTATCTGATTTTGATATGGCTGCTGGTTATTAAAAGAATTAGGTATTGGTTGTTGAAATGGGGGAATATTAGGCTGCTGATTAAAACCTTGTTGATTCATCTGGGCTTGTGGAGGAATTGAAGCCTGTGGTTGTTGATAATAATTTTGTTGAATATAGACACGATTATCAGGGGTTGTGGGAGCCTGTGGTTGATTTTGCTGTTCATTCAAAGCCGCTTGCCTTGCTTTCACCTCTTGAACTTTCAAATCTTCCGCCAAAGGCTTGAAGAATTTGTCGCCTTTAAAGAAACGAACCAAGCCTTTTACCACATAGTAAAAGATAACAAATAACGCGTAAACGCCAGCTAAGGCAGCAATCACGAAGAAGACAGGTAATAAAAAGAAATACACTAATCCAAGACCAAAGTTTTTTAATGCTTTTTTCATGCCTTACCTCCTTCCGGCTCCTTAAATAATAAACTCGAAACGCAACTACATAAAGAAAGGGATACAAAAAATGATAAAAATAATAACGGGGCGATGTTATTTTCTAACTTTGCATAGAAAAACGCCGAAAGATAGAATGATGCAGCTAATAAAATTCCAAGTATAAGAAATATCCACCATGGATTTTTCCTAAAAATATTTCTTGAACCAGCCAACGATAAATAAATTCCAATAACACCAAGAAAATAAGCTAGAGATGGCAATATGAAACCAATTCCGAATGAAGTTGATAAGAACAACAACGAGCCAGCGGAAATAAACAGGTCAATTTTTCTCTTTGACCATATTTTAATAAAATCTGCTGATGCGATCGAAATAACGAAAAAAGAGATGACTATTTGAATTACGGCATAGACGAACATAAATGTCGGAATCAAATCATATATAACGGCGTTTTCCTCTAAATGAAGCAATTTGATAATCGTTTCGATGAAGTCGATGCCATAGAGCCCCTTTAACAATAGTAGCATCAAGTAATTCAATCCAACTTTTAGTAAAGACAAAATAAAAACTGTTAGAGAAGAAGGGATGTTTTTCTTAAGAAAGAACCCAAAAAGAGAACCAATGACAACGGCTGGCGCAACGTCAAATAAAGTAGATGAGATATTGTATGCCGTGCACAACAAAGAAACGCTTATGCTAGCAATTATATAGAATGGCAAATATTTGTCTTTGCAAAAGTAAGTGGTTAGAGCGCAAATTAAAGGCAAAAATAGAATAACGAATAGCGAAGAAAATGGAAGGAACGTGGTTAGTAAAGAAAATGCCACGACCACGCCAGAAGATATTCCCATAAAGGCTATATTTTCACTTGGAGTCTCTCTTTTCCTTAAAAATGTCATCGTGTATATATTATCTTTAAATTCGTTCCTAAAATAAAGAAATTATGACCCCTATAAATTTTTATTTTGTCATCTCTATTATATGGAAGATAAAGACCAAAAATGGTAAAATTAACTTCAGTTAAAAATATTATGAATTACCAATCTCTTTTAAATGACAAACAGTATGAAGCTGTATCAACAACATCCCAATTTGTAAGAATTATTGCCGGCGCCGGATCTGGCAAAACGCGGGTTCTAACTTACCGCATCGCTTATCTCATATCCGAAATGAATGTCGATCCATCAAAAATATTAGCAATCTCTTTCACTAATAAGGTAGCAAGGGAGATGAATGAAAGAGCCTCGAAACTTATCGAAGATTCTTTAAACCTTCGTCCTATTTTACATATTTCAACCTTTCATGCTTTTTGCTCAAGATTTTTACGCATCGAACACGAAGCGCTTGGCTACCCACAGTCCTACACGATTTATGACGAAGATGACCAAACTAAGCTAATCCGCAATTGCGCAGCTGAATTAGGCTATAAAAAGAGCGACGAAATTGTAAAAGAAGCAACCCGTTATATCAGAAACAAGAAAGGTAGAGGCATTTATCCAGAAGAAATAACTATTTCCACTGAGGTTTTCAAAGATGAAAAAGAATGCTTAAAAATATATCTTAATTACGAAAAGAGGAAAACTGATGCGTTCGCTTTAGATTTCGATGACCTTCTTTCAAAGACGATTGAAATATTAGAGACGGATGAGCAAATTCGCTCAAAATGGTCGAGAAGATTCCAACATATCCTTGTTGACGAATTTCAGGATACCAATGATATTCAGTATCGTTTATTGAAACTTCTTACGACTCCGTCAACCTCTGTTTATGTTGTAGGTGACCCAGATCAAACTATTTATACTTGGCGCGGAGCAAATCAAAAGATTATTCTTAATTTTGATTCCTATTTTCCAAATTCCGAAACGATAATTTTAAACGAGAACTATCGTTCAACTAAAACAATTCTTGGCGCGGCTAACAAACTCATCATGAAAAATAGGAAACGTGTCCCCAAGGATTTATTCACTAATGGGCCAGAAGGAGAAAAGATTACAACCTTTATGGCTCCAACAAGCAACGATGAAGCTGAATGGGTTGCTAGAAAAATTTCTGGTTTAGCCGCCAGCAACAAAAACGAAAACAACGAGCCTATATATGACAATATTGCTATTTTATATCGCTCTTCTTATATGACTAGACCTTTTGAAGCCGCTTTAAAAGATCGCGGCATTCCATATAAGATTTTTGGTGGATTAAGATTCTACGAAAGAATGGAAGTAAAGGATCTTTTGGCTTACTTTAATTTGCTTTTAAACCCACTTGATAATATCGCTTTTGAAAGAATCGTAAATGTTCCAAAACGTAAAATAGGGGATGCGTCTATCGAAAGAATAAGAAATGAGGCTATTGATGCAGGCGTATCGGAATATGACTATATCAAGTTGCTAAGAGATAACGGAGGGGAAACTTCCGTTCCTGCTAGAGCCATAAATTCGCTTTGCTCACTTATTGATAAGATGGAGGAAACAAAGAAGAAGCTTAACGACAATCTTGAAGCGTACTCTGCCGTTTTAAAAGATTTCGTCACCGAAATTGGCTATTACGAATATCTTAAGGAAAACGAAGATCCGGATGAAGATAGAGTTGGTAACGTTAATGCTCTTTTTGATGACATTAACCATTTCATTTCAAATAACAATGATTCAACGTTTGCCGAATATCTTCAAAATGTATCTCTCTTATCCTCTCAAGATGATATTAATGGTGGAAACTATGTTTCTTTAATGACTATTCACGTTGCAAAGGGATTGGAATTTGATAATGTTTTCATCATAAGCATGAACGATGGCGCTTTCCCTTCGCAAAGAAGCCTTGCCGAAAAAGATAGAGATGGTGACGAAGAAGAAAGAAGACTTGCTTATGTCGCCATAACTAGAGCCAAGAAACGTTTATTCTGTTCTTGCAATAACGGTTATTCCTATGTAACTGATTCAACCGCTCAACCTTCAATTTATTTCAAAGAAGCTGGTCTAGAGCTTAATCGCGGCGGAGCTTATTTCTCTGATAAGTCTCTTTCGAGATTTGATAAAAAACCACATCGTTCTGGCGGATGGGATGATGGCTATTTTCCTGATGAGAGCCACGATGAATTTGATCCAGGCTATAGAAGACCAAAGCCAGTCACACCAACAAGGGTTGCCCCAAAACCAGCAAGCAATGGTATTACCAATTGGCGTGTTGGCGATGTTGCCCACCATGAAAAATTTGGTGATGGCACAGTTATTTCTATTATTGATGATGGACTAATCGTTATAGATTTTGGCGCTGGCGGAAAGAAAACCCTACTTGGCAAGCATCCAATGTTATCGAGGATTAAATCCGTAGGAGGAGACGCATGACATTTATCGAAGCAGAAGCACGCGTAAAGGAATTAACGACTTTACTCGAAAAATACAATTACGAATATTATGTTCTCAATCAATCTAGCGTTTCAGATCAAGAATTTGACCGCTTGATGGAAGAGCTTCAAAAGTTAGAAGAAGAATTCCCCGATCTTAAGAAAAAGAACTCTCCAACACAAAGAGTTGGCGGTGCAATTCAGACTGAATTTAAAAAAATCCCCCACAAAAGGCTCATGCTTTCACTTGCCGATATCTTTAACGAAGATGAAATTAGAGACTGGGATAAGAAAATTAGAACGGCTTTAGGAAAAGAAGAAGTTGAATATGTTGGTGAACTTAAAATCGATGGATTGGGCATGTCTTTAATCTACGAAAGAGGCGAATTTCAATATGCTGTAACTAGAGGCGATGGCGTTCAAGGAGAAGATGTTACGGCAAATGTCATAACTATTCAATCAATCCCTATGCATGTAAAGGAACTTAGGCCTTTTGAAGTGCGTGGCGAAGTTTATATGCCTAAAACATCATTAGAGAACACTAACGTTCAAAGAAGGCTCAATGGTGAACCAGAATTTGCCAATTGTCGTAATGCTGCTGCTGGCTCTATTCGTAATTTAGACCCTAAGGTTGCTGCTTCAAGAAAACTTGAAGGTTTTTGGTATTACCTTGTAAATGCTAGAGAATTAGACATCCACGTTCATTCCAACGCTCTTGATTATCTTGATGAACTCGGTTTTAAAACGAACAAAGAAAGAAGAATTCTTCATGGGGCAGACGAACTTGTTGCCTATGTTGAAGAAATGGCCAAAAAACGTGATTCATTGCCATATGACATCGATGGAATTGTTTTTAAGGCCAATAATTTAAACGATTACGATACCTTAGGATACACGGCTAAAGTTCCAAAATGGGCTATTGCTT
>CAVKAU010000238.1:0-4799 GCA_963654035.1 bacterium
GTAATAATAACTGCTTAGACTGCTATTCCTTTTAATCCATGATGTCTTGAATACTGGAGTAGAGTCGTATCCGCTAGGGAAGGTGCTTGTTGGAGTTCTATCAGTTAATGGGTTGCCATCTAAATCGTATCTAACCCCGCTTTTAGAGCCGTGAAGGAAAGGGATGGAATATGTTCCATCAGAGTATTTATAAACGTAGGATTGGGCCGCTTTAACCTTTGTGCCAGATGGTTTGTATATTTCTTCTATTTCACGGATATTTTCTATCTTAGTCCCGCTTTCGTCTCTTTCAATTTCATGAAAAGAGAAGAATGAATCGTTATTTGCTCCGCCAACCAATCTAACGGCATATGTTCCAGCAAAGAAATTGACATACCCCTTCTTCTTTAAACGGAAATCAACTGAATCTTCAGGGAGTTCATAATCTTGATCAATATATTCATCATTGCCAAAACGAGCATAATTTAGTTTTACTAAATGATCTTTCGATATTGCAGCATCCATGAAGTGAAGACCACTTATATAACTGCTATCTTTCGCTAAAATGGTTTCAAATTTCTCTTTTGTTTCATCATAATGATCGAAATCAGATGAAGAAACGGTTTGAATGCCTGAATCGTTGATTGTTTTAACTGTCGTAAGAGTGTTGTTTGAAGTATATACACCTGATTTATTTAGACCTTCCGAACTTGACTTTTCAAATTTTGAGACACGAATATCGCCCATGGTATCATTTGTGTTCCTGCATCCAGAAATTACATATCCGGTATTCTTTTCGTCAGGAATGCCGTTTGTTCCACTAATTGGATAGTATGTATCGTTAGTTTCGTATGTTGAAGAAACGCTCTTCGTTGTTGTTTGCTGATATTCGTATTCTTTGGAAGTATCTGATACTAGTATTGAGGTGAAATCACTGCTACTAGATGTTTCGTTTAGAGTGAATTCCCAGCTGGAACTTTGACTTGTTGTAACACATAAGCCTTTTGTCGAAAAGAACCCTGATGTTCTATATGACATGTAATAAGTTGTGTTGCTGTTTGCCACGGAGAAACGAACTCGGCCGCTACTGCTTGTTGCGGACGAAAAAGCGTTACTTTCGCTTTGAGTCAATCCAGAGATTGTGTCCCACGTTGAAGTGGAGAACGAATCGGTGCCTAGATAATAATTGGTTCCATTAATCGTAGTATAGTAATGATCATTGGCAACTTGCCATTCGACAGCGCTGCTTTCATAGGTAGAGCCATTATTTACTTTTAGGCTTGTTCCTGAAGAGCAAAGCCAATATGTTTTGCCAGAATCGGCTATTTTAATGCTTCCAGTTGATTCAAGATGCCACCCAGAAGATGAATCATATTGAATAATTCCAGTTCCGTTTTTGTATGATTTGTATGTTGAATCGTATTCCCATATTGATGCGGAATCTTTATCTTTGGTAACTGTAAGCGAGCCAAAATTGTTTCTTAAATAATATGTTTTGTCACCTTGATCAACGATTCTAATATGGCCACCATCTTCAATAAGGAAGAGGCTTGCGCTATCTTCAACTGTTGTATTGTCTATTGTTGTTCCATTCAACATCATGAAGTTAGTTGATGTTGAATCAGAAATATATTTGCCATATCCAACAAGAGTGCGATTCTCGGCTATTTGATTTTTAACGCTTGCATCTGTGGTGGTTTCTTTACCGTGAAGAATCATGTATAGATAACCGTCGCTATCAGTTCTTTTCGAGAAAGAATATGAAGCAGAAACGTGATTATCGTCATAGTTTTGCGTGGCGTTAGCTAGATAATATTTTGTATCGCTGAAACTTAAAATTGAAGCGTTGGTTGTCTCGGTTATTTCATCGGTTACGACATTCCCATCTTTATCGTATGTTATTACTTCTTTAGTTGGTATTTGAATGCGACTGACGTTTTGCCAAATACTATATAGGTTGTTATACATAGCGTTCATATCTATAGAGCCGCCATTACCCGCTTCGCTTCCGCCATCACCATCAGTTCCTGAGGTTTGAACTACTTCTGATGATTGTAAGGTTACTTCATCTGTTAAAGCGGCGGATTTATATTTATCTTCACAATATCCGACTGAGGTGTAGTCAGATATATTTGACGTGTAATTGCCATATGAAGAAAGACCGCTGCTAGGAAGTTTTATCGTTGAATTTGAAACGCCAATTCTACTTAAATCACCATTTACATATCCGGCAACCATCCCAACGAGGTTGGATGTTTCTTTGCTTTCTATTGTAAGACTATCAAGATAGAAATCTGAAGCGGTTGGATTGTTGCTGCTATCGCCGAACTTTCCAAAGAAACCCATTATGTTACAACTATCAAACGAAGTTATCGAAGATGGATGCTTATTGAATGAATTGAAGTCGTTACTAACTGTAAGATTTGAGATTACTGCAGTATGTTCTTGACCTTTAGAATGCTCCGTATCGTTGCCACTAAGATACCCTTCAAAAGGGTGTTCTTCTGTACCTATTTGTGGCAAAACCCAATCGGTCATATCTAAGTCTGTTTCAATGATGAAATAGCATTCCTTGCCATCAAAATATCCTATATCTTGTAACCAAGCTAAGTTATACAGGTGAATAGGCTTATTGATTACGTATGGGTCATCTTTGCTGCCCGTTCCTCTTGCAAAATAAGCGCCTGCTGTATATCCCACAATAGGCCTTGTTATATTATTTTTATTCGTAAACCAAGAATAGGAAAAAGCAGATGTTGCAGCGCCTGCAGCAATAATTACAAAACCTAAACCGATGCAAACGATTTTCCTATATGTTCTTCCCTTAAGAAACCCCTTAAACATAGTCCTATTTAAAGCAAAAACCAAATTGCTTAATTTAGTGCAACTGGCTGTCCTTATAGAGGATCCTATAGTTTTGCGTCGTCGAATTGCTTCGATTTTGCCTTTTAACTAACTAAATTATAAATCATAAATTATGAGATTTAAATGATTGAGATATATTTACGTCCATACAAACATCAGAATGGGCAAAATAAGATGAATTTAAAGTCCCCCGTTTTTCTTATTGAAGATGGTAAATCCTACGCAAAACAATGGTTTTAAAAGATGCAAATTATCGCGTTTTCAAAGTTTCTTATATGGCGAATAGTCTTTAGATTACATAAATCATTGACAGAAATTATTAAAAACAAATTGACATGATTATTTTTAATAACATTTTTGCTTCTGATTAAACTATGGAGCAAAGAACAAAATGTTTTTATGAAAGATTAATTATTCAGTGCAATGGGAAAAATGGTTTTTCGGAAGAAGAAAAAAATAGCGAAAATGCAAGATAGAAAAAACATCAGTAGGACAAGATTTCATAAAACTATAATTGCTCCTTTTTACAGAAATGTTTCTTAGTCAGCAATAAAAAACGAGCAACGGTATACTCTCTACCTTTGGAGAATGCTGATAGAATTTTTACTCACCAAAGTAAACTTCTATGTCAACCAAAATAAAACCGGCAAAGATGAATGGCAAAATGTAAAGAAATTTCAAACTGTTTTTGTCAAATAAAAACAATGATCGGTTTAGCGAAGAAGGCACTATTACCGAGTATGAGAAACCCAGTGCCGCTCGCTGTTAAAATCATTGAATTAAGCTTGGCTTAAGTAGTTTTGCTTATTTAAGTTATTTAAAAAGTATTTTTCGTTGAATGATAACTTTCTAATAACCAATTTAGACAATGTAAAACAGTATGTATGCCTAAAAACTAGGTATTAAAATAGTTGAAAAAACCTAATTTTTTAAGTATTTATCGATATTAGCACTCATAATTTTAGAGTGCCAACAATTACTATTTTCGATGTTTATTTGATATGTAACGTAAAAAGCGTTACAATTACGTTACAAGCAATAGGAAAATACTTGTAAGATTATGCCGAAAACTACGTTAAATTTGAGAATTGATAAGAGTTTAAAAAAGGATGCAGAAAAGGTTGTTGATGAACTTGGCATCACAATGTCAGCTGCAATAAATCTTTATCTTAAAATGATTGTTAGAACAAAGGGGATTCCCTTTGATTTGAAACTCACAAAATCGGATCCAAAAAAGAAAGTCCAACCTATTTCTAAAGAAGATTTGGATGATGGATTTGATGATTTTGACTTTGATTCTTCGGACTCAATTCGTAAAGCGATAGATAAATTATAAACGTCAATTTATTATGAGTGAGGTCGAACTTGTCAATAATCTTATTTCCTATTTGTTAAATGAGATGCCTCAATACCGTTTTCATGCATTGAAATATCCTTCTGACTTAAATGCTAGAAAAAGACTACTAAGGTCGCTAATGAATCTTCGACCTGCTTTTCCAGCTTCAAAAGAGTATCTGGAACTTCAGGATTTATACCTACAAAATGAATTGAAAAACTTTGGATTAGTTGACTGCTATTCATTGCCATTAACTTCGTATACAAAAATAGCCCTCTGGCGAGGGGATATAATTAGGGTTAAATGTGACGCTATTGTTAATGCTGGTAACTCCGACATGCTTGGTTGCTTTGTTCCTAACCACAATTGTTTAGATAATGAGATTCATACTTTTGCAGGTGTCCAATTACGTTTAGCTTGTGATAAGAAGGTCAAACAACTCAAAGGCCGTAAAATAAACGTTGGCGATTGCTTCATCACAGAAGCTTATAACTTGCCATCAAAATATGTTATTCATGTTCTTGGACCATCAACTAGAGAGAGAGTCTCTAATTATGAAAAAGGACTTTTGAAGAAATGCTATTTGAACGCTTTAGATTTAGCTAGAGAGTATAAATTA
>CAVKAU010000239.1:0-2489 GCA_963654035.1 bacterium
GTTCCAACCGGTGGCTATAAGATTGAAAACGATACAACAACCGGACATAAGGTTGAAAATCGTTTCACAAACTACAAGAACGAGAAAACCGGTGCGGAATCAACATGTTATGAACCTCAATCGCTCTATAACATGTCCATTGATGGAAATGATTCTGATTCAGATTATAACCAAGGAATAAAATATCTAACGCGTGCTGATTTCAAAGGAACATTCCCAGAGAAAACTGCAACGCGTACCATGACCGATAAGATGTTTGAAAACCTCTTTAAGGTTCATGATCCAATCAATAACCCAGAAGATGAGATGCCAACATTTGGCTCTACTGCTACTTCCTGGAAGATTGATGATGTTAAAGGACTTGATTACGACGATCCTAAGTGGCAAGAACTCATTTCTCAATTAAGCATTGAGGAATTAGCCACATTATGCGCAAATGGAGGATTTGGCACCATTTCCATTCCTTCCATCAACAAAGGAAAATGCACTGATTCCGATGGTGGAACAGGATTCACAAGCGGTATTGCCACAGGCGATGCTGGACATGCCACAAAATATCCAGCTGCCAACGTTATCGCTTCAACTTGGGATTGGAAAGAAGCATATAAATGGGGACACGCTATCGGAGAAGAAGGCAAAGCCTTAAATATTCAAGGATGGTATGCTCCAGGATGTAATGTTCATCGTTCACCATTAGGTGGCAGAAACTTTGAATATTTCTCTGAAGATCCACTTGTATGCGGTCAATTCGTCGCTTATACGGTTAAAGGCTGCACAGAAAATGGTGTTTATGCTTATATGAAACATTTTGCCGCTAACGATACCGATGAAGGCCGTAATGGACAATTCATTTGGATGAATGAACAATCTCTTCGTGAGAACTGGGCCAAGCCTGGTGAAATTGCCACAAAAGTTGGCAAAGCCAATGCCATGATGGTCTCAGTTGATCGTATTGGCGCGGTTAGAGCAACAGGTTCCTATGCCCTTCTTACTTCGCTTCTTCGTGATGAATGGGGCTTTAGAGGATCGGCGATTACCGACTACTATCAATCTGGTAACGTCAATGACCTTGATGAAGGCATCCGTGCCGGTAACGATTTAGCCTTATTGCCAAATGGTCAACCTGGCTTGATTCAAGATTATAAGAATCCAAGCGCAACAACGGTTATCGCCTTACAAAAATCCGCTCACAATATTCTCTATACTTATATCGATACAATCGATAGAACCGAAAAATACACTGGTATTGATATGAACCAAACAATCGGTCAAAAGAGAGAAGATACTTCCGGAAGATGGTGGAGACCTGTCTTATATACGATTGATGGTGTTATTGGAGCTGGTTTCCTAGCATGGGCTGGAATCTGTGTCTATTCTGCTTGGTTCAAAAAGAAAAAGGAGGAAAAGTAATATGAAAAAGCTTGCCGAAAATATTCGCCTAGGCATCGTTGAGGCTATCGCGGCAGTATTTGGCGTTCTCTCTATTGTCTTTACATCCTTACCTGCTTATTTCGAAGATGGACGTGAAGATATGTCGATAATCAAAATGATGATGGGGGATGGAAGAACTAATTTCTCTCCTCTCATTATGTTTGGCTTCATAATGTTGATAGTTGGAGTTATTTGCACAATTGTCTTAGCCGTTCTCCATTTCCTTAATAAGACAAACCCTAAAATCACAACGATATTAGCGGTTGCTGGCATCATTCTTATGCTTGCTGGTGCAATTATTCTCACATGCTCGATGTTTATTCTAGGACTTGATAAATTAAATTCAGAATTAGGATTTACGCAAGGCGTCTGGGGAATTAAGGCTGGGATGATTCTCGTTCCTGTCATGGCCTTATTCGCTATCGGATTTACATATCCTTCAGCAATGATCATTCCTCATCATAAGGATATCGAAGAGAAAAAAGCTTAAAAGAATAGCTCTCCATATTCTTTTAAAGGGAGGGTCTCTAGAAATGGAGACCCTCTTATAAAACAAATTGAATCTGCTTTTCAGTGGATTTTATTTCTTTAAATTGTAAAGGAATTTAAAATTGTATATATGATAAAAGTAGCTATTGTTGAAGATGAGAAGAATGAACAAGAAAAGCTCTCCTCCTACTTCAAAGAACTAGAAAAAGATTCAGGGGGGGGATCCCTATATTCCCTTTCGTTTTTTCCTAATGGCGACGCTTTTTTATTTGACTTCAGATATGGTTTATACGATTTGATTTTGATGGATGTTGATTTATCTAGCAAAGATAATGGGATTGCCGTTTCCGAGAAACTTAGAAAAATAGACACAGACGTATTGCTCGTGTTTATGACCAATCTTGCTCAGTATGCCATCGAAGGCTACAAAGTTAACGCAATCGATTATATCGTTAAGCCTATATCGTATTTTGATTTTAAGAGCCGTCTTTCGTCAATTAGCAAAGACATTAACAATCGTCATAAGGAAAAAACTCTTCTTCAAACCGACGGCAAGAAGATTGTTGTAC
>CAVKAU010000240.1:0-6164 GCA_963654035.1 bacterium
TTTTAGAGCCAAATAAATGGTATGTAATAATTAACTTACGGAAGAAAGAAATTTATTTCATATCTTTATTAATTTTCCACACATATCAGGAATCCAATGCGTTACAGTGTCGTAAATAATATTCATATTCACAGCACCATAATCATGAACAATTTTATTCCTCATACCTTTTATGGCTACCCAAGGAACATCCTTATGTTTGGATTTAAATTCCTCGGACAATTTAGCGTTATTTTCTGAAATTTGAATAATCCTAAACATTATTGAATCTACTAGTAATTCATCGGTTTCGATTGATGATTTACCTTTTTCCGTTTGTATGCTTGATTATAAAATCTAGATCCTCGATTATTTTATCAAGATAATAACGATCATTTTTAACGTTATCCATATATTTTTATCCCCTCTTTTAATATTTCCAAAACTAAAGCCTGATTATTTTCTAATTGATTGATGTCCAATAAATCTACTTTCTTTTTCAATTTTTCCCGCAAAAGTTCTACCAATTCGAAAAATTCCATCCCATTAACTGGCATTTGAAAATTTCATTACACGTGTCCCTTATTTGGTCAATGGTCAATATCCCATGTTCTTCATCGATAAGCCCATACTCGTTTATTTTGTTTATTATATATTGATACTTAAAAGGCGCGATTTTCCCTTCGTTGGATTCGTAGCGTTTATAGGTGCGTAAAGAAACTTGAAGCAATTCAGCGCATCTAGCTTGGGTTAAGCCTTTATCCGTTTTTAGTTCCCTTAAATTCATATGCATTATTTTATTAACTTGTCACCACATAGTAAGGTACTTAGTGCCATTTTGTCACCTTGAACATATTTTTATGGTGTCATTTTGGCATTTATGCTTCACGAGTATCTTTTAAGGTTATGGAAGTGTGGAACTTGCCATCACCATATTCGCTACGATATGTTCCATCATATTTTCCGACTATTCTCTTTATCGAAGAAATGCCAAGTCCATGATATTCCGAATGTTTCTTAGTCGTTCTAAGTGACCCGTTTTTCTCATTTAGTTTGCCTTGATAATAGTTTGAGCATTCAATAATTACGGTTTCTTTGTCTTTGGAAATATTCAAAGAGATAACACGTTTGTCTTGGTCTTGGATTTTGCTTGCTGCTTCAATCGCATTATCAATTAAATTCTCAAATAAAGCATACGCATCCCCTTCTTTCATAAAAGAAACGATATTGCTATTGCCATTAAAGGTGAACTCAACGCTGTTCCTAAGACATCTTTCTCTCTTCTTCATAAGGACATAATCTAAAGGAGAATTCATTTCCGTGTAATAAATGTCATTTTGATCGATCATCGCATCAATTCTTGCCAAATCTTCATCGCTTAGCTTTCCTTTGAAATCATGAATGAAATGTTTTAAGTCGTGATTTCTTATTCTAAGCTGTTCAAAATCATATTTGGCTGAATTGAAATCTGTTTTAGATGATTCTAATTTCAGCTTAACCATCTCGTTACGGGATTGATCGCGAATAGAATTCGAAACGATGACGCTAAAAAAGATGATAGATATGCAATGAACGACAGTTTCAAGCCTGATTATCAATGTCGGATATTCGCCTCCTATCTTGTCATTCATGACTGAGAGGACAACGTTAACTAAGAACGTTGATATCAAAACAAGAATCAAGCTTGATGGCAATTTAGGGATGGAGAAAAGTTTTTCTACCGCCTTAGAAAGAAGAAGACCAAGCACAGTGCAAATGCAAATCTGCAATAATTCCGACCAAGGGCTATTCATTGCAAATTCCTTAGGCAACAAATCAAAGAAGGCAAAGATCGTATGTTGAATGTTGTAGCCTAAGCAAACAGCGAATGCGCTTTTATACCATTTAACGTCGTAAGGGATAAGAAATAACGCCGCATAGCCAAGAGTTCCGACACAAAGGCCAATGCTTTCATAAAAAATATTAACAATCTTGTTTGCATTATTAATCCAAGCTGGCAAGAATAAAGCAATCAAAATCATTCCCAAAAGAGCAATAAGGTAGCGTAAAAGAAAATTCTTTCTTCGAGGGCTTCCCTTTAATAAAAGGGCGGAAACAGCAAAAAGCTGGCTATATAGATAAGGGGAGAAAACCCATTTGCCTGATAATAAATAATATGTGATCATGATCTTCCTCCAAGAATGTAGGTGTTCAATTCTTCAATGAAACGTTTTTTACGCGGAAAAGATATTTGTAAAGAGACTCCATTAGTAAGTAAGACTTCGTGTCCGATTATCTTACTGACATAGGCAAGATTAACGAGATAGCAGTTATTGCATTTAGCAAAAGAAGATGAATCAAGCTTCTTTTCCATGTCGGATAACTTCGATCTAAAAGTAAGGGTATCTTTACAAGTATGGATTGAGACGTTATGACCGTTTACCTCCAAATAGATGACATCTTTTTGATTGATGATGAACATTTCCCCTTTGAAAGAAAGAACAATCTTTGAGCCCTTCTTCTTTCTAACAAGACGGACGATGCGGTCCATCTTTAAAGACAATGAGGGATACTTGATTGGCTTAAGGATATAATCAAGGGCGTCCACTTCATAGCCTGAGGCAGCCAAGGAATAAACGTTCGTGACAAAAACAATCGATTGGTTATATCCCCTGTTCCTCATCTCTTTAGCTAGGGTTATCCCATCAATCTTTGGCATCTCCACGTCAAGGAAACATAAATCGTATTGATTGATGTCTTGAAGGAGAAATTCTTCAGGATCGGAATAATAAGCAATCTCAAAAGAAATATTCGTTTCAGCGAAATATTTACGTAAATATTCCTTTAAAAGAAGGTAATCTTCGTTGGAATCCTCAATAATGGCAATAGTTAGCATTTTGGATAATCTCCTCTAAAATGATTGTAATGTCATGTTCTTTATGTATTTAATTTAACACATATAAACGGCAAAAGACACCCCTTAATAATAAGGGGTGCCCTGAAAGTTGACAGTTACTTAACTTTCGTGAATGCGTTTTGCAAGGCAAGAACGACGAGCGCGCTGCCAACTGGATTGTTTGGCACTAACCAGTCTTGGTTCATACCATTAATTATGACGCCATCGCCATTTGTATCGGTTGGAAGTTTTGTTGTTTCGTCGATTTCGACTGTGAGTTTGTTGATACCATCAATTCCAAGAGTTCCTAAATTGGTGAAATACCCTGAACTCTTGATTGACCAAAGAACTTGCATATCAGCGCATTGATAAGGAGAATCATCATCAAGAGCGATTGTGTAAATCGATTTGTCGGTGTTAAGGATAACGAACAAGTCACAGCCTCTTTTTGCGCTAGAGGCGTTATCTGGTTCAGATAAGACCGTCGTATAGTGGCAGCCTGTGAGAGTTTGTTTCGTATCTTCTTTTGAACATCCTGAAGCAAACACAGGCAAGGCTAATAAGCCAACAAATAAAGCCTTTTTGAATAAGTTATTTTTCATAATTAGTTACCTTTTTTCTTTTTCTTTATATCAAGAACAAGGAAGAGGATGCTGCAGACTGCACCGCCAGCAAGAACGACGTTAGCAGCAACAGGGATAGCGATCCAGGCTTTGTTCCACTTAATGGTCATACCAACGGCAGCAGAGTTCGCAAAGACGTAAAGTTGATCGTGAGCGGCTCTTCTAACACATTGCATGCCATAGTTAGATTTGGTGATTTTTTCAGATAATGTTGCTTTGAAAGCAGTTAGCCACATATCGACACCTGCTACAACAGCAGCATCGGAGTTATATGTGACGTAGTCATCACAAGCATCGGTGATGATTCTGCCATTGAATCCCCATTCACCACGAGGAAGGTCAGTCATAAGAGCTTTTGAAGCGCCAGTCCAGCAAACGCCGACAGCATTATATCCAGCCATGAAGCCTGTGGCATGCCCTTCTTTGACGGAGATTTCAAATGGACGAGCATAGATTTCACGCATGGCTTGTTCACTTGCCCAAGTCTTGACGGTCTTTTGTCTGTTTGTTTCTTGGTCATTGAGCATGTAGTGTTTGATGTAAACACTAATGCCTTTTCCCCAAAGAGCGTCGATTTGAGCGGCTGCCATCTTACCAGAAAGAATACCATCTTCAGAATAATATTCGAAGTTACGTCCGCCAAATGGAGAGCGGTGGATATTCATCGATGGAGCATATAAGGCAGAGACGCCATTTGCTAAGCATTCGTTGCCATATACTTCACCAAATTCTTTTGCAAGCTCAGTATTGAATGAAGCGGCAAGAACGCATGTTGTGGCATATTGGTTGGAAGTCTTATCGGTTGTTAAGTCGTGTAAGCCTTCAGCGCCATCCATATCAACGGCCATGGCCTTTTCAATGGAAACGACGGCAGGGTTATGCCAACCGCATTTGCCAAAGAGGTTTGTCATTTCGTCAAGCGTGAGTTGGTCTAAGAGTTTTTCCCAAAGTGGATCATCGTAATCTAATCCGGTCATATCGGAGATGACAAATCCATTTTTGGCACCCATAGTTGGCATTTTTGCATCTGGATGATCTTTATCGAGATTATCAACATCAATGCTTGAGCCAGAGCGACCATTTGTGGCTAAGGCAACAATCTTTTCGCTTGCGGCGACATCGGCATTTTGCTCTCTTGATTTAGGGAAGGTCCCAGCCCAGTCTGAACGAGTGAGTAGTTTACACTTATCAGTATTAAATGTTCCATCACCTTCAGTGACATCATCAAAGAGGTTTGTTGCGGCCTTCTTATCGGAAGAACGTTTGCCATTTGTTTCGTTATAAACGATCTTGTTATCGATATTGAAGTCATGCGTTAGTTCGTTTTTGACGGTGTGGGAGTCGCTTCTAAGGGAAAGAGTGTATTTTCCAGCTGAGGAAACATAAGCCTTTTCTGTCTTATAGTCGTAGGAAGAAAGATCGTCATAATCCATAGTGATTGTTAGACGTTCGCTCTTGCCTGGTTGAAGAAGGCTGGTCTTAGCAAATCCACCAAGGACTACTTCTGATTTTTCGATGCCTTCATCTTTGCTATATGGAGCATGGTAATAAAGTTGAACAACATCTTTTCCAGCGACATCGCCAGTGTTCTTGACGTCGACTGACACTTCAATCTTTTTGCCTTTGCCACCGATATTCCATGAAGCGTTGCTCCATTCAAATGTCGTGTAGCTTAAGCCATAGCCGAACGGGAATTGAACAACATCGTCATAGTTGATATAACCATCAGCTGCAGCTGTTTCGTAATATCTATAACCAACATAGATTCCTTCCTGGTAATAGACATACTTATTCATTGTGTAGTCGTAATTTGAATAGGTGTAGTCCCCAAAATTATAATAGGTTGGATTGCTTTCAACAGCGTAAGCGTATGTATCTGGTGTGTGGCCAGATGGATTGACTGTGCCTTTAAGGATTTCGCCAAGAGCGAGGTTGCCTCTTGATCCAGGCATACCAATCCAAAGGCAAGCGCTGATCTTAGGATCATCAATGAAACCTAATTCCATTGGTGTGGCGGAGTTAACGACAACGATTACCTTTTCATAGTTGGATTTGATGTAATTTAAGAGTTCAATTTCAACATCTTGAAGTTCGAGATAATGCTTGCCTGCGTCTCCACCGGTTATTCCAGTCATGTCTAATTTGGCATCTGATCCTTCACCACCTGCTCTAGAAACAACGAATAAAGCGGTTTTTGAATAGGATTCTGAATATGTTTTGATGTTTTGGCCTTCATAGGTGTACTTATCATATTCAGATAATGCTGGCTCAAGAATAGAGGCATCCGCACCAGTCATATCGGCCTTTCCGCCTTCTTGGTCTTTTCTTTCTTGATAATGATCTTGGTAGAATTTCCATAATCCTGGGTTTACTTCAAAACCTGCATCTTCAAGACCGGCTTTGACCGTTGTGTTTAAGTCTTGCTTAAACCAGCTTGAAGCGGATCCCGATCCTTGATAAAGGGTTTGATAGGAACCATTTCCGAAGACGTTAATTTTCTTCGTCTCTTTTAAAGGAAGAGCCCCGGAATCGTTCTTCAAAAGAATGAATCCTTCCTCAGCTTCCTTTTTGGTGAAGTCTTGCGCTTCTTTTAACGCTTCATCAGCAGTCATATCAAAGCTCGTGTTTACGGATTCTCTGAAATGCAAGTTGATGATGTCGCTAAAATAAGCACAGGTGCAGTCAAT
>CAVKAU010000241.1:0-2823 GCA_963654035.1 bacterium
TAATTGTAGAAGCCAATACCATCCGCTTTAGTGGTATTTGGCTCATCAAGGCCTTCGACAGTATCGGCTAATCCGCCAGTATATCTAACAACTGGCAAGGTGCCATAACGTTGGGAAATAATTTGGGAGATTCCGCATGGTTCGAATAAAGATGGCATGAGGAAGAAATCACAGCCAGCATAGATTTTGTGCGACAATTCGTTGTTATATCCAATATATATGCCAACACGATTTGGAAATTGGTCTCTAAGGGATTGAAGTCTTCCTTCAAGTCCTTCTTCTCCACTTCCTAAAACAACTAAGGAGCAGTCATTATATTCATTAAGGAATCCATAAATTGCATCAATGATCAAATCGATTCCTTTTTGCCAAGAAAGACGTGATACAACCCCAAATAAAGGGCCTTTTCCTTTTTGAATGTTAAAGGTTTTGAGCAAGTCTTTTTGACATTCTTTTTTGCCTTTTTTCCAAGATTTCGTTGAATAGTGGTCAACGATGTATTTATCTTTTGCTGGATTCCATTCTTCATAATCGATTCCGTTGACTATGCCGACGAAATCATCCTTTCTTAATTGAAGAACGCCATTGAGTCTTTGGTCGGAATACATATCGAGAAGCTCATTTCGATGAGTCGGGGAGACGGTTGTTATTTTATTGGCATCAACGATTCCGGCTTTTAAAGATGAAACCATGTTATCGAATCTAACGCGTCCATCATCGAATAATTCATCGCTAAGTCCCCAAAAATCATTGAGGAAATAACGGTCAACTAACCCTTTGAAAGCGGGGTTATGGATGGTAAGAACGGTTTTCATTGAAGCATAGTATGGATCATATGAATATTTCTCTTTTAAAAGAGTTGGAACCATGCCCGCTTGCCAGTCATGGACATGAACAACGTCAGCTTGGAAATTAACATATTTGAGAAGGTTTAAGCAAGCGATGGAAAAGAAAGCAAAACGCTCGCAGTCATCGTGATACCCATAAATATTTTCGCGATCAAAATAATATCCATTGCTTAAAAGATAATATTTAACGCCATCAACGGTGGTAGTAAAAATTTCCGCATCTTGCCTTCGCCAGGATACGTTGACTGGTAAAACGCCAACGTATTCAAGATTTAGGCATTTTCTTTTTATCGTTTGATAATATGGCGTGACAATAATTACTTCATCGCCATCTTTTGCAAGCTCTTTGCTTAAAGCATAGGAAACATCGGCTAAGCCACCAGTTTTCGAAAATGGCAAAGCTTCAGAGGCAAACATCGCTATCTTCATATGATAGCTCCTTGATGGACATATATAGGCGTGTCCTTATCCCCTTCGATGGTATGTCTATCGGTAACGATTGAATATTTATCAATTACAACATTTGAAAGAGTGACTTTTTCACCGATTTTCGTTCCGCGAAGAACGATGCAATTGCTAAGTTTTGAGCCTTTTCCGACATGGACTCCACGGCAAAGAATGCAATTCTCAACCGCCCCTTCAACTACGCATCCGTTTGCAATGAAGGAATTGGAGATTTTTGAGCTTGCACCATATAAAGCTGGGCAAGTGTCATGGGTGATTGTAAAAATTGGCCAATCCTCTTTAAAGAGCGTCTTAGCGATTTCAGAGTTTAATAACTCAAAGGAATATTCAATGTATTTGCTAAGCGAATTGAAATTTCTGGCGTATCCTTCATATTCATAGGCGTGAACCTTGAACAAATCATGTTTTATCGCATAGCGGATGATGTCGCCAATGCCCATTGAAAGGGAATGTTTCTTGCTTTCTTCGACGATTTTTGCAAGGGTCACACGATTGATAATCCATGTTTCTAAGGAAGCGTTTATTTCTTTCTTTGAACCGTCGTTTATATCGACATCTGTCACGTAGCCGTTTTCATCAACGACCAAGCGATATCCTCCGACGAAATTTTTGTCTCCGTCTGTTATTTTCTTATAAACAATTGTGACTTCTTCTTTTCTTTCCTTATGTTCTTCAATGATTGGATTAAAATCAATAGGAGCAACAATGTGTGGGGTTTGGAAAGCAAGGATTGATGCCGAAGAGTCATAAAGCATGTAATCATTCTCTTTGATATTGGCTAAATCGGTATTATAAGGTGGGTTTAATAAGCCTTTTTCGTTTAAAAGAATGGTTAATTTGTCTGTTTTGGTGTTGTTGACCCAAGAAGACATGTTGCCCATATGTTTGAGAATGGAACGTTGGTGGTCTTTGACGAGGATTCCAACGGTGTCAATGCCAGAATTCGAGAAATTCGACATGACAATATCCATAAAAGCGTATCTGCCAAGGAATGTAGTTGAAGCAAATGGGCGATTTGCCGTTAGTTCATCTAATTCAGGGTCGTTATGCGTATCTAATAAACCAATTACGTCTTTCATCTTATTTGGCCGCCTTTCTGTTAACTATGAGGTCGATTTCTTCTCCACCTACATTTACTTGTACTTTTTCTTCAATTAATGTGTTTGGACCGATTATGGCATTTTCAACTTTCGCCCCTTTGGCGATTCTTGCACCTGGCATAATGACGACGTTTTTGCAAACGGCGCCCTCTTCAATTACGACTCCGCCAGAAACGACAGAATGATTGACTTTGCCATAAATTTGGGCTCCTTGGTTAACTAAAGAGTCCTTAACATCGGCTTTTGGACCGATAAATTGAGGAATTGAGCGTTTGTCTTCCGAAAGGATGATGTTTTTGCCGAAAATCGTGTAAATATCTTCCCCGGTTCTATCATTTTTGAGCAAGTCCATGTTTGCTTCGTGCAAAGAAGCAATTGTTCCAACATCTTTCCAATATCCATGATATGTG
>CAVKAU010000242.1:0-2178 GCA_963654035.1 bacterium
ATTAATCGTCGGAATCGGGAACATATATGTGTCAGAAATTCTTTTTGAAGCAAAGATAAGTCCAAGAAAATTAGCCGGCGAAATAAATGCTCCGGAGGCAAAAAGCATTCTTAGCATCACGCAAAAAATCCTAAAAGAGGCCATCAAAGAAGGAGGTTCAACCATCCGTTCTTATCACCCTCAAGAAGGAGTTTCCGGAAAGATGCAAAATAATCTAAAGGTGTATGGAAAAGAGAATGAGCCTTGCCCTAATTGCGGAACGCCAATCCGGAGGATTTTTATGGGTGGCAGATCGACTTTTTATTGCCCTCATTGTCAAAAAGAGGCGGGACATGGTATGGTTATTGGTATTACTGGACCTATTGCAGCAGGGAAATCTACCATTACCTCATTCTTGAAAAATAAGGGTTATATTGTTTTAGATGCAGATAAAATCGCTCATGAATCTTATGAAGATAGCGGGATTAAGAAAAAACTTTTAGACAAGTTTCCGAAAGCCTTCAAAAAAGGCAAAATTGACAGAAAAACTCTTTTGGAATTGATTTCGTCAAATAAAGATAACATGGATATTTTAAATTCAATCATCCATCCCTACGTCTTTAAGAAAACGAAGGAAGAAATGGTTAAAAACAGAGATAAGAACATCTTAATTGATATGCCTTTGCTTCTTGGCTCGCCATTTGAAAACGAATGTGATTTTATAATTGGAGTTACGGCTCCTCTTGAAATCAGGAAAGAAAGATTAAAGGAACGCGGAGTGAATGTTGAAAAATCTTTAGAACTCAATTCTTCCTTCCCGCTTGCAAAATTAAAGAAATCTTCGACCATTTATATTGAAACAACGGGAACTTTAGAAGAATTAAATGAGAAACTTCAAACTTATAAGTTTCTATAATTAGCGTGCCAAAATGTTTTCGAAGCCTTTTTCTAATTTATATTCAGCTGAATCGCCCTTTAGATTACTTCTAATTAAATTCGCTAATTTCTTTGCGAGAATTTTTGTGCCGTATTTTTGTGAATATAGTTCTTCTATTTCATCAATCGAAAAATCCGACGCGAACAATGTTACTTTATGATTTTTCGTTCTTTCAGCAAGGATAGGCATGATAATTTGGTCGCGAACGTAATCCGATTTGTATTCATTTCCGAAATCATCAATTACAAGATAATCAAGATTATAGAGAGTTTTCATCATTTTAAGAAAATCTTCTTTGTTCTTTATTGCCAATCCCTTAAGTTCATCAAAACGTTTTGTGGCATTCATAAAACAAACTTTTTTGCCTTTTCTTGCTAAATCATTGCAAAAAGCAGCCAAAGCATAGCTTTTTCCCGTTCCTAAATCACCGTAAACATAAAACCAATTCTTGAAGGGGTCTTTTAAAGAAGCGCCAATTTGTTTCCTGAGTTCTTTCTCCCTGCTAGTCCTAAAACTTCGCAAAGAAGAATTCAGCCATTCATCAGGAAAATCGCGAATATAATAATTTTCAGCTAGGTGTCTCGCCTCTTTTTGTTTTGGAGTCTCTTCATAATGTGAAGTCAATTTCCCGGAATCGGAAATTTCAAGAACCATTTGGAATGCGTTTGGGTCTTCTTCGATCTCTTTTTTGTTATCTTGATACATTGCTAATAAAGGCAAATACGATGGTATTTCTTCGTCTTTGATCCCTAATTTATGAAGAAGGTCGATCAATTTCTTATCCGAAAGTATTTCTTGCAAAAGCGAATCAACTCTTTTTTGGTCTTTGCTATATTGCGTTTTTACATTACTGATTTTTTCCATAAAGTCCACCTTATAAACTATTCAAGAAGTCATCATAATCGTCATGGTCATCGTCGATGGTTTCTTTTGCTTCGGATTGAATTTTAGTGTTTTCATCGTTAGCTTCGATGTTTTGCTTTTCTACGACATCATTGGTTTTTGCCCTATTCGTCTTTTTGCTCTTCTTCATTCCATTTGACGTATTTTGGAGGTAGTTAAAAGCATCTAAAGCAGTTTGGCAACCAGCTCTAGCTAAAGATCCTGCTAGTTTTTCGACATAGGCATTATTCAAAACATTGTTATTCATTTTTAAAACATAGAAAATCAATGCGTTTATTACGTTATCAGGTAATCCCATATCAACTGAAAGGGTATTTATGAGTTTCAAATCGCTTGATGCGGGTTTTCCACCATTTTGA
>CAVKAU010000243.1:0-2924 GCA_963654035.1 bacterium
GGACAAATAACGTTCCTAGAGCCAAAAGGTCTTTGCTTGTGATATAAATGCCTTCACGTCCCTTGATTCTGTTTGCAAAAAGCAAGAAAACAAGGATATAAATAACCAAATACGATTCAAAATAAACGAGTTCGTCTAAAGGGCCGGAAAAGAAATCGCCGGATGAAGAATATAAATTTCCGCTCGAAAGATCGAATAAATTTCCCAATAAAACGTAATTTTCATAGGCTATATGCTCAGCTGTGTAAGCAGATAAAGAGCAAAAGAAGACGTTACGTATTGGCTCGTCGAAACAAAATATCAGCAAACAAAAAGAAATGAGAGACAAAGTCAGAAACATAAAAGATATGTAGAAGGAGTTAGTTGTTGGAATAGGAAAGGCAAAGGCCGATCCAAGGGCTATAGCAATCGAAATGATAACTCTTAAAATGAAATGCTTTCTTTTCTTGAGACGAAACGTAAACATGGATTCGGCTATTAGCAAAAGAACCATGAACATTGGCCGATAATAGAATAGAGGTCCAATCGGATACATATTAGAAAGAATCTCCTAGGTATTCATTCAAGGAAACGGCAAAATCTTTTCTTTTTCCATGTGAAATGGGAAGCTTTATCTCGCCAAGGAACACATAATCATTTTCCAAAGAAGTAACGTGTTTGAGGTTAACCAAATAACATGAATTGCATAAGGCAAACCCATTATCTTTTAGTCTTTCAGCAATCTTTGACAACGAATCATTATAAATGGAATAATCGCCATCAAATGTGTGATATGTTATTCGATGGTTCATAACATCTATGTACATGATTGAAGAGAGTTTCATGATGATGTCTTTTCCATCGATTCTAAGCGATATCTTAGCAGTTTCATGAGAGAGAACGTGATGAATAGCTCTTATGAATTTCAAAGAAAAATCATGTTGGTGAAGAGGCTTAAGAATAAAATCAAAGGCATTGACCTCATATCCTCTTATCGCCAAATTCATGTTGGTAACGAAAATAATTGTGACATTTTGATCCTTATCTCGAAGCAAGTGTGCGGCATCGAGCCCATTTATTCCCGGAAGTTCAATGTCAAAAAAGACCATGTCGTATGTTTTCTTACTTTCAAAGAAACTTCTTGCGTCCATATATGAATTTATGGACAATTCAACGTTTCTCTCTTTTGAGAAGTCTTCTATGAAGCTCTTTAAAAGGTTCAAATCATCTATTTCATCCTCAATTAAAGCGATGTTTATCATGATTGTCATATTTTAACACTTTATTATAAAATAATAAAGAAGCTTATAAACGTCTTTAATGATTGTCTAAACATGAACACTCAAAAATAGATTAATCATTTAAAGAGCCGATTATCCAAAAAGTAAACGAAATAAAGACTTTTTAATGGCTCAAGCGTTAGTGCCTATTCCTAAAATTTTAAAAAATTTACAATTTTATTGATTTTTCTTTTCTTGAATTTTGTATAATAACGCAAATCTAAATAAAGGAATAAAAAAATGAAAAGAAAGAAAACAAGTCTCTTACTTATTACTTCTCTTACGTTTACTCTTTTAGCTTCATGCGGAAATGAAGAGGCAAAAAACAAATGGTCTTACACGAAAGAAGACATGTCTGACTTCATCACGATCGAGGCAAATCTTGAAAATAAAGACGATAATACATATAAATTTAGCACCGATACTGACGTTACTCTTTTCAATGATGAGTTAGATGATGATGATATCATCGTTTATGATGTTGATAAAGCTACTAAACTAATAGGTGAAAATGGCAAAGATTATGCTGATTATGCCACATTAAAAGCAGCATCAGTCCCTATTTCTAATATCGAAACGCTTGCTGATAAAGATGGTTTTAATGTCACTTTCTCATCAAATGAATCAAGCAATTATGGCATGCTAGTCCATTCTTCGGTTACATCAGCAAACGAATACGTAATGGTTACAAAACGCCAAGATAATAAAGCCATTAGCAAAGACCCACAAGCTGAATATGAAGAAAAATATGTCTCAAGCCAAATGTCTTGGGAAGACGGTGGCAAATTCATCATGCAAATGTTTAGCAATATTGCCATGGTTGCTGTTGGTATTGGAACCGAAAACCCAACTGCCATAGTATCTGGAATCTTTGGCATATTCAGCTCTTTAGCCGAAAACTTCACAAGCAGCAGCCCAACTATCCAAGATGTTATGAATCAACTTAAGGAAATGGATAGAAAGATTGATGAATTAGGGGCAAAACTTGAGAAAAACACCCAACAATTGGCTGATGAAATAGTTCGTGCAGAAGCGCTTGTCGACCAAACAAATCTCAACACCTTAAACCTTGCGATAAATGATTTTGCGACTAATTGCATCGCACCTATTAATACTTTTAACCGTAACCTTGCTGATGAAGTGGGGACTTATTACCGCAATTTCGTTAACTCCTCGCAAAAAGTCCAACTCGTTTTAAGCAAGAATTCCAAAGGCGAAATAACCTCTACCCCATTAGTGGATTTAGGCGATGCTCCAAGCTATAATTTCACTCTTGATATCGGCGATTTCTCTAATGCCAAAGCCCATTTGGCCAAAAATAATAACATCGTTGAAAATGGCTTCATGGGTGAACTTGATAAAGACGTTGATGCGGCACTTGCTAAAAAGAGCGATCTTCCTGAAGGTGCAAGTAAGGAAAATCTCCGTAGTTTCGTTACGGCAATGATTTATGAGCAATTCATGAAAACATACTTTTCTAGCAATAAAGAAAAAGCTCAAACATATGGCAATTACGTAATTGAATTAGCGGAAAGAATCACTGGCGCCTCTGGAAAGATATCGATCCTTAATACGTATCTTTCCCGTCTCCAATGCATGTTTAATTTCTGCGGGGAAATAAAGGCCACCGTTCGTACATTATCTGCTAATTTGCTCCAGATTTTG
>CAVKAU010000244.1:0-10515 GCA_963654035.1 bacterium
AAATAAAGAACCATAGGATGTTAATTTCATCCAAAAAAGCAAAGGATAAAACAACTATGGCAGCAAAAAAGATTGATACTTTGAAAAAAGAAGATGTTCTTGATGTATTTGGCTCTAATCTCTTCAATGAGAGAGCTAGAAAGGAGTATCTCTCTAATGATGCTTATAATGCCTTGAATGAGGCTATATACGCTCATAAAGAATTACCAAAGGAATATGCCGATGATGTAGCAGAAGGCATGCTAAAATGGGCTCTTTCTAAAGGTGCTACTCATTACACACATTGGTTTCAGCCATTAAATGGCCTTTCGGCAGAAAAACACGATGCATTCATCGGTAAACCAGATAAAGATGGCAACGTTCAATATGATTTCAAAGGAAATGAATTAATCAAAGGGGAACCAGACGCGTCTTCTTTTCCTTCAGGCGGGCTTCGCGCAACCTTTGAGGCAAGGGGATATACGGTTTGGGATGCTTCCTCTCCAGCCTTCGTTTTAGATGATGACGATGACGGAGCAGTCTTGTATATTCCTACGGCGTTTTGCTCGTATAACGGTGAAGCGCTTGATGGCAAAACCCCTCTTTTGCGCTCAGAAGAAGTTCTATCGGAATCCGCAATTCGCGTTCTCCGATTGCTAGGGGATAATGAAAGTAAACGTGTTTTCTCCTATGCTGGCGCGGAACAAGAATATTTCTTAATCGACAAGGAAGAATATCTAAAAAGGAAAGATATCGTATACACGGGTCGCACGCTTTTTGGCGCAAGCGCTCCAAAAGGCCAAGAATTAGATGATCATTATTTTGGCCCGATAAGAGAAAAAATTTCCTCTTATATGAAAGAGGTAAACGACATTCTTTGGAAATTGGGGATAGCAGCCAAAACCGAGCATAACGAAGTCGCGCAATCTCAACATGAATTGGCTTGTATTTATGAGGTTGCCTCTTTAGCTTCCGATCAAAACCAATTGGTTATGAGAATCCTAAAAAGAGTTGCCAAACGTCATGGAATGGTTTGCCTTTTAGCTGAAAAGCCTTTTGAAGGAATTAACGGCTCTGGAAAGCATAATAACTGGTCGCTTGGAACAGATACGGGAATAAATCTCTTTAAGCCAGGCAAAGATCCGAAAAACAATGTTAGATTCATGGTTTTTCTTGCTTCGGTCATCAGAGGTGTTGACCTATATGCTGATTTGCTTAGAGAATCCGTTGCTTCATATGGCAATGATTTCCGTTTAGGTGCCAATGAAGCACCTCCAGCCATCATTTCCATCTATCTTGGCGACCATTTAACTAAATTAGCGACTGGAGAGGAAGACATTGAGCAAACATTCAAAACGATAAATGGCAGCAAGTCTCTTCCAACTCTCCTCAAGGATGACGCCGATAGAAATAGAACCTCGCCATTTGCCTTTACTGGTAACCGTTTTGAATTCCGCATGGTCGGGTCAGAACAAAATATCGCTGAGCCGAACACTTATTTAAATGCAATAGTTGCCGATGGTTTAAATGAAATCGCCAAGATTTTAGAGAATTCATCATCCAAAGAAGAAGACGCGCTTACTTGGGCAAAAGAAACAATCAAAAAACACCAACGCATCATTTTCAATGGCAATGGCTATTCCAAAGAATGGGAAAATGAAGCATTTATCCGCGGTCTTCCTAATTTAAAAACCACCCCTGAAGCAATTTCTGCCTTAGCAAGAAAAGAAAATAGAGAACTCTTGATTAGCAATAATATTCTAAGCGAAACGGAGATCGATTCTCGTGAGGCAATCAAATATCAAGATTACCATTCAAAGGCCGTCATTGAAGCAAAAACAATGTCACGCATGGCTCATAAATTATATTTGCCAGCCATAAACAAAGCTCTTGAAAAGGTTGCTAAATTAAATTCTTACTACCAAACAAACCTCCCTGAGCTTAGCGAAGAACAGCATAACTTAGAAACAGTTCTTAGCAAATCTTACCTCTCGCTTAAGAGACTTGATTCCCTCATCAAGGAAGACAACGAAATGAAAGCAAGCGAAGAGGAACATGCGATATTTGTTTCGAAAAAACTCAAAGAAGAAATGTTTACCCTTCGAAAAGCTATCGATGAAGCAGAACTATTAGTCGCAAAAGAAGACTGGCCAGTGCCAACATATGGCGATCTCCTTTTCCATTGCTAGCAAAAAGAAACCATTCGCTATAAAATAGCTAGCACGCTATTTTGGAGGAATGCTTATGGAAATAGTCTCTTATTTATCTGAACGTTTGCAAATTAAGGAATGGCAAACGAAAAATGTTCTCAAACTTTTAGGAGATGGCGCATCCCTCCCCTTCATCGCCCGCTATAAAAAAGAAGAAACGGGTAATCTTTCTGATGTTCTTCTTCGCACTTTTGAAGAAGAAAAAGAGAAGTTCGAAAAGCTTGAAGAGAGAAAGAAAACCGTTCTTTCTTCAATTGAGGAACAAGGCAAATTAACTCCTGAACTAAAAGAAGAAATCGAAAATTGTGATAATCTAAATCTTTTAGAGACCATTTATCGCCCTTATAAGCCAAAAAGGAAAACCAGAGGCTCAATTGCAAAAGAAAAAGGCTTAGAAGAACTTGCTAAATACATTCTTAAGCAAACTGGAACAATCCAATCTTTAAATGAATACGCCAAAACTTTCATAAGCGAGGATAAAGGCGTTTCTTCGAAAGAAGAAGCGATTTCTGGTGCTTTAGATATCATCGCCGAGATGATTTCCGATGACCCGTCATATTATCTTTTTGCTAAAGGATATATTTATAAAGCGGGTCGTATCAAAGCAAAAGAAACCAAAGAAGACGTCGATAAGAAATATGAGAACTATGACAATTTCGACACGCTAATAAATAGAATCAAACCATACCAAACATTGGCTTTACTACGTGGAAAGAAAGAAAAGAAACTGTCTTATTCTTTTTCTTATGATGAAATAACCATTCATAATCAAATAGCTCGCAAATTAATCCGCCGCAACAGTTCCTATGAGGCAATTCTTAGAGAAACGATCGTGGATTCTTATAAACGTTTGATGTCTCCTTCCTTAGAAAACGAAATAACAAAAGAACTATTTCTTAAAGCAGAAGATTCTTCTCTAATTCTCTTTTCTAAGAACCTCAAACAATTGTTATTGACATCCCCCTTAAAGGGAAAGCAAATACTTGGCTTTGACCCTGGATACAAGAATGGCTGCAAACTTGCCTTGATCAATAAAAACGGTGATGTATTGGAGACATGTATCATTTATCCAACGATTGGCAAAGAAAAAGAAGCGGAAGCTAAACTTCTTTCCATGTATAAAAACAAAGGATATGACGCGATTGCTTTAGGAAATGGAACGGCTTCAAGAGAATCGGAATCATTTCTTAATTCTTTCTTGAAGAAAAATGATATGGGCAACGTTTCTTTAACGATTGTTAGCGAATCTGGGGCTTCAGTTTACTCAGCCTCACCCCTTGCCATAAAAGAATTTCCTAACATGGATATTGATGAAAGAAGCGCCGTCTCTCTTGCAAGGCGTCTTCTTGATCCAATGGCAGAACTAGTTAAGATACCACCTGAAGCAATTGGCGTTGGGCAATATCAGCATGACATGGATGAAACTAGACTCAAACAAACTCTTTCTTCAACGACAATTGACGCCGTAAATGAAGTAGGAGTTTGGATTAACACTGCATCACCATCATTACTTAAATACGTTTCCGGATTAAATGAAAGAAGTGCGCATTCAATCGTTTCTTATAGAGAAGAGCATGGACCATTCAAAGAAAGAAAAGATCTTCTTAAAGTCAAAGGCTTCGGCGAGAAGACTTTCCTTGAAGCGGCAGGTTTCCTTCGTATAGAAAATGATAACCCTTTAGAAAAAACAGCTGTTCACCCAAAGGATTATGAAACAACACTAAAGTTATTAAGCAAACTCGGCATCCCATTGCATTCACTTGAATCTAATGAAGCGAATTCTTCCTTAGGCAAAATAAAAGACGTCGAAAGCCTCGCTAAGGAACTTTCCATTGGCGAATACACACTTAGCGATATCATTGAAGAACTCAAAAAGCCAGGAAGAGATCCACGTGAGAAAATCGTTTCTGCAACCTTAGATAATTCAGTTAAAGAAATAAAGGATTTAGCAATTGGAATGATTCTTAACGGAACGGTCAGAAATCTTTCTGATTTTGGCGCTTTCATCGATATTGGCGTTCATCAAGACGGACTTGTTCACATATCCGAAATTGCCGACCATTATGTTTCCCACCCATCAAACGAACTTCAGCTTGGGCAAATCGTCAAAGTCAAAGTCATAGGAGTGGATATTCAAAGAAAAAGAATCTCCCTTTCAATCAAGCAAACTATAAACGAAAACTAAAAAGAAAAGGCATTTATGTTTATTTCTAAATGCCTTTTTAAAATCCAAAAATCCCCTACAATACCTATCTATCTTCTCTAAAATAAGGAAGGCCAAGGGCTTCAGGAGGTTGGACGCCTTTCTTTCCGACGATACTTGTGATGATAAGAACAACAACGGTAACGAGATAAGGAATCATCTTAAAGGCTTGCATGCTCGTAAAATCAATTCCGGAAATCGTATTTGGAAGAATGAATAATATACCAAACAATATTGATCCGAAGATTGCTAAAGATGGTTTCCAAATGGTAAAGATGACCAAGGCAATAGCTAACCAGCCAAAAGCTTGAATCGTAGACGAATTCTCCCAAGATCCTCCGACATAATCCATAACGTAGAATAAGCCACCTAATCCGGCAATCATCGATCCAGAAAGTATTGCTCCGTATTTATAGGCGCTAACATTGATGCCGGCTGCATCAGCCGCTCCAGGGTTTTCGCCAACGGAACGAAGATTTAAACCAACTCTTGTTCTTTTCAGAATGATAGCAACAACAATTGCCAATACGATTGCAAAGTAAACCAAGAAACCATGAGCGAAGAAGATTTTCCCAAAAGCGCCTAAATTATTTGCCCATGCTGGATAGGAAGAAATTATTTTGCTAGCTTGTGAGAAATATGTCGCATCAACGCTTGACATGAAATAATCGGCAATTCCTCCACCAAATGTCGTTAACACTAATCCCGTAACGTTTTGGTTGCAGCGGAATGAAACCGTTAAAATGCCGTAAATCAAACCAGCGATGGCCGAAAATAAAGCGCTAAAGAGGATTGGAACAAGAATCAATAAGAAATATGACGCACTCTCAGGCGAAGAAGAATAACCATTCATAACGATAGATACGCCAATACACCCGCCTAAAGTTCCAAAACACATAACACCAGGAATTCCTAAATTAAGGTGACCGGATTTTTCCATTATTATTTCGCCAACACAGCCAAATAAGAAGACGGTGGCAATTGAAATAGCTGAAGGCAATAAAGAATCAAAGAACATCATTATTTGTCTCCTCCTTCCTTAGTAGCGGATGCGATAGCTTTGCTTGTTTCTAGGGCATTCATATCAACGTGTTTCCTTACAATCTTGTAAGAAATAAAGAAATCGATGGCGATAATTGAAAAATAAACAAGTCCAATAGCAATATCGCCAATGGAGTCATTGGTAATTGAGAAAGCCGTTTGAACTGCAGACATACCATTGCTTAAGAAAGCAACCAAGAAAGAAGTTCCGACCATCAAAAAGGGATTGAACTTAGCAAGCCAAGTAACCATAATTGCCGTAAAGCCTAAATTCCTTGCCGAATCGGCGTTAATTGTATGATCGACAGAGCCAGCAAGCAAGAATCCGACTAATCCGCATAAGGCGCCAGAGATAGCCAATGTCCTGATTGTTACTAGCTTAACATTAATACCAACATATTTAGCAGTTCTTTGGGATTCGCCAACTACTTCAAGCTCGTATCCAGCTTTTCTAAAACGTAAATAGATAAAGATAGCAATAAATACGGCTATGGCGACTAAAATAGTTAACAAAGAATCGTTTCCTGCTAAGGAAGGAAGATTGCCAGCAGTTTGTAAAGCCAACGTTCCCGATCCAGAAGTAACGACAGCCGAAATAAAAACTGATACCAATCCTGATGCGATATAGTTCATCATCAAAGTGAATAACGATTCATTTGTATTGAAGAAAGATTTAAAGATTGCAGGAATAACTGCCCATATAGCGCCAGCAAGAGTCGAAGAGAAAAACATCGCGATGATAATTGCCCAGTCAGGCACGTTTGCCTTTCCCATATAGAACATGCACATTATCGCAGCTAAATCGCCAATAAGTATTTGTCCATTGCCACCTAGGTTCCAGAATTTCATCTTGAAGGTCGGAACAAGCGCTAAGGCAACAATCAAAACAAGGGCCAATTCTCTAAATGTTCTCCAAGTTCTTCTAGATGATGAAAAGCATCCGGCAAAAAGATTAGACACAACATCAATTGGATTGGCTTTGGCAAATATCAAAAGAAGAAGGCAAAGAAGAATGAAGCCAAATAAAATTGCGCCGGCCTTATAGAGAATTTTTTGCCAAAGAGGCATATCATTTCGACGAACGATATGGAAAGGAGTTTCTTTTAGTTTTGCAAGGAATTTATTCATGCTTTGTTTCCTCCGTTTTCTTTGTCATCAATAAGCCAACTTCAGCTTTGTTAGTTTTTCTTCCATCAAGTATTCCTCTAACTTCCCCATCGCCTAAAACAAGGATGCGATCTGATAAAGCTAAAAGGACATCAAGATCTTCGCCAACATAGATGATTGCCGTGCCATTCTCTTTTTGTTCGTTTAGGAGGTTATAAATCATATAGGAAGAATTAATATCCAAACCACGAGTCGGATAGGCGACCATCAAAACTTTAGGCCTTGATGCAATTTCTCTTCCGACTAAGACTTTTTGAATATTTCCACCAGATAGTTTTCTAACTGATGTATGAATCGATGGAGTGTTTACTTCTAAATCGTTAACAACTTTATCAGCAAGATGAGTTGGTTCTTTTCTATCTAAGTAAGGGTTCTTGGCATTCTTTGAATAGGAACGTAACATCATATTATCAATTAAGTCCATATTACCGACCAATCCCATTCCAAGACGATCTTCTGGAACAAAGGCTAAACGCACGCCCATAGCTCTTATTTGCCTTGCTGATTTATCTCTTAAATCGATACACGCACCCTCTGGATTGACATAAGTTATCTCTCCGGATTCTTCTTTTGCTAAACCGGCGATTGCTTCTAAAAGCTCTTTTTGCCCTGAACCGGAGATACCGGCGATGCCAAGAATTTCTCCACTTCTAGCAGTGAAGGAAACGTCTTTCAAAGCGACAATTCCTTCTTCGCTTTTGCAAGTGAGATTCTTAACAACAATTCTTTCTTTTGGCTCTTTTGGCTCATTGCGTTTTATTTGCAATTCAACCTTTTCACCAACCATCATCTCGGTTAATTGAGATTCGTTGGTTTCTTTTGTGTTCACTGAACCTATGCACTCACCTTTTCTTAGAACTGCCACACGGTCAGAAACAGATAAGACTTCTTGCATTTTATGGGTGATGATAATGATTGATTTTCCGTCATCTCGCATATTGCGAATAACGGCAAAAAGACGTTCAGCCTCAATCGGCGTTAAAACGGCAGTTGGTTCATCCAAGATAAGGATATTTGCACCACGATATAATGTTTTAACGATTTCTAATGTTTGTTTTTCGGAAACGGACATGTCATAGACTTTTTTGTTAAAATCGATCACAAATCCGTACTTATCGCAGATTTCTTGAATTCTTCTTTTTGCGTCTTTCTTTGAGGCTTGGTCAAATTCTTTTTGGTCTCTTTCTTCTTTTTTCTTGTAGAAATTCTTGAAGAAATATTTGCTCTTTTTCCAAAAAGAAACGGAGGGCTTAACGCCAAGAAGAATGTTTTCTAATGAATCAAAAGCTTCGATAAGTTTGAAATGCTGGTGAATCATTCCGATGTTATAGTTAAAAGCATCTTTAGGCGAAGATATTTTTACTTTTTTCCCATCAACGAAAATATCTCCTTCATCAGGGTAATAAATCCCTGAAAGCATATTCATCAAAGTCGTTTTTCCAGAGCCGTTTTCCCCTAAAAGAGAGAGAATTTCGCCATGGTAAATCTCTAAATTGACTTTGTAATTTGCCTTTACCTCGCCAAAGGATTTCGAAATATTTTTTAATTCTACGCAGATCTTTTTATCTTCCATATCATCTTTCACCAAAAGAAGAAGACCCAAGGGAGAGAATATTTCCCTTGGGCCTAATGTAATTAAATTAGAATTAGCTGTTTAAAACGTTGATACCATCGATAATGATGTCGAAATATGGGGCTGAACGTTTAGAGCTTTCAGCAAAATAAGTGATGCCATTCTTTGTTTCGATGGCTTCTGTATCTCCGGTATAAGCAGCATCTGTATCAACGTCAGCGAGATAGGATGTGACGTGGCCTGTAGCGTCAACTTTCATCGTGGATTTGACGTTATCGCCAGAGACCGTGAAAGTAGAAGTGTCAAATACTTGAAGAGTACCGTTTCTTAACTTTTCAGCAACTGCATTGACTTTATCTTCAGTACCAGCAACTGTTGCTTTCTTACCGAATTCAGTTAAGGCAACAGAACCATTTGTTAATGTTGAGCCTAATTCGCCTGTCCAGTCTGTTTCGATTGATTCGCCTTTCTTAATTTGTTGTAAGCAATGCTTGAAATATGGAACCCAATCAATTTTTGAGGAAACGATGAATGTCTCTGGGCAACGGGATTCGGTGGAGCCATTATAGGAAACGTTAGGGATCTTAGCTGTTTCGCAAGCAGAAGGGGCGCCCCAAGAGTCAGCGTGTTGGGAAATTAAAGCACAACCTTTACTGATTAAGGTTTCAGCAGCGGTTTTTTCAGCTGTTTCATCGTACCAAGAACTGGTGTATTGAACATCCATAGTGGCATCGGAAACGATGGATCTAACGCCAAGATAGAAAGAAGTGTATCCAGAGATAACTTCGGCATATGGATAAGCACCAACATAACCAATCTTCTTAGATGTGGTTGTGCCTTTTTCGAGCATGTCTTGTAATTTTAATCCAGCGGCGACGCCAGCAAGATATCTACCTTCATAAATAGAGGCAAAAGCGTTATGGAAATTAGAAACTTTTTCAGTGTGGGCTTTTGTTCCAGAAGCGTGGGCAAATTGAACGCCTGTTTCTTCTTTTGCCGCTTTAAGAAGATGGTCTTCATGTCCAAATGAGTCAGCAAAGACGAATTTGCATCCGGATTCAACTAAATCGATGGCTTTGTCATAAGCATCATTTGCTTCAGGGACGCCAGTTTTGATTAAGGCTTTGACATTTTCTGCTTCACAAGCTTCTTTGAAAGCGTCGATGAAGTTCTTGTCATAGGTAGAATTCTCGTCGTGTAAGGCGATAAGACCGGCCGTGAGAGTCGTGTCATCTTGTTTGTTGTCGCAACTTGCAAGAGTGCAAAGGCTGAGGATTGCTAAGGCTGATAATTTAATACACTTTTTCATGTGTTCTCCTATTCTTGCTCGTAATCCTTGTTTGAGAATTGGAAAGAAAATTTAAAGCAACAAATGAAAAAGATAAATAATGATACTTTTTCTTGTTCATAGTGTTGGATTAAGGTCCAACGTAGAAACTTTCCGCCAATCCGGCAATTATACGAACAATGTCTTTCGACAACATATTTTGGACTATATTCAGTCAATTTAAAAGACAAATTTTTTATGAAAACGGTTTCAAAAAACTTTTACAATCTTTTTCTAGTCAAATTGTAAAGATGGGTATAACCTATAAAAATAGAGCGATGTTTCTATAAATTCATATAGGGAGAACATTAATGCGTAAAATAATCATGAACCAAGCTCAAATTGAAGCTTGTTACAAAAAAGTTGGTGAAGAGATTTCTGCTTCGTTGAAAAATGAAGAAAAAAGACCAATTTTACTTTGTGTCATGAAAGGGGCCATGACCTTCCTTATCGGAATGATGAAATATATCGATATTCCAGTTATTGTCGATTATATCCATATTTCTTCGTACGATGGTACTTCGACAACTGGCAAGGTTAAGCTTCTTAAAGATATGACTTTCAATCCTGAAGGAAGAACGATTGTCATTGTCGAAGATGTCGTGGATACTGGAATTGCTATTAATTACCTTGAAGAATATCTAAAAACGAAAAATCCTAAAGATATCAAGGTTGCAACATTCTTTAACAAAACAGCAAGACGCGAAGTTGAAGTCAAACTTGATTATGTCGGTGAAACATTTACCGAAAATCAATTCCTTCTTGGAAATGGCTTCGACTATAATGAAATCGGTAGGAACATTCCTTATGTTTTTATTCCTGATGAAGAAGATTTCAAAAATTGGGATGAAATTTGCAAAAACGATCCAATTGAAAAATTATAAATATTCAAAAATCACCGGTAAAAACCCGGTGTTTTTTTTAAATATTCAGTCTAAAACCCCACCTGTTTGATGTTCTCTTCGCCTAAGAATTTTTGGCAAAAGTATCAAATAAACGACGAGCGAAGTAAATG
>CAVKAU010000245.1:0-4847 GCA_963654035.1 bacterium
GATGAACTTGAAAGGGACTTGAATGATGATGAAGTAGAGGTGTCTCCGACAAATATGTGGGAATTCTCTAAGATGCTATATGAAGATTTAAAGAAATATCATGATGAATGGTCAACTTTTTACGGTATGCTTTACGATGAAATGACAAAAGAAGAGATTAAGGCAAGGAAAACTAAGTTTGATAATCTCTTATCTAAATTAGAGACCATTTTAAAAGAGAAAGAAGGCAGCCTTAACAGAAACGAATTTTTCAAATAATGGGAAATTCGCTTTTAGAGGTAGTCACAGGAAACATATATAATATTGGCATGGCCACAAACATTCAATTTAATTATCGGAAAGGTATTTATATGGATCCAATTATCGAATTGCTGAAAAAGAATTTTGAATTGAAAGAAATTGATGTTAAAGAATTTTTCTCTTTAAAAATTGGTCCAATGAAGTTTTCTCTAGAATCTTATAAAGGAGATTTGATAAATGTCTCTTATATGAAGGGAAAAGCTCTTTTTGGCTTGATGAAGATGACGACGATTGTGGTAACTTCCTTAAAGAAAGATCTTCCGATAATTTCTTGTGATCGTATTAAGGTCGGAAAAAAGATGTTTGCATTATTGAAATCTACGATACATGCTGGGAAGCTCCTTCTTATCCTAGCCTTGCAAAGATCAAGAAAGAATTTACGGAATATCCGAAATATGAACTAAAGAAGGCTTTTTCCGATGATATAAAACTCAAAGAAAGTTTCAGCGTTTATGCAAAAGGTTCCAATAACTTTGATTATCTTTTAAATGAGTTTTATTTAGAGATAATCGAGATTATTAAAAACTCGAATGATATCGACGAGACGAAAAAGAAAGATCTCAATAAAGCTTACGTTGATGGACTATTGAAGAATGGTGGAACGTCAACTGACATGTTCATTAAGAAAATCGGCAAAGAAAAAACATCTAAACTTTATAATGAATATTTGTTTTTCACAGAATGATTTTTATATTTTGTGTTAAGACACATCATTGGTTTCAAAATATCTAAAAATTATAAGTAAAACCCCTCTCTTTTTCATTAAGGAGAGAGGGATTCAATTTAATTAGGCGTTTTTGCAGAAAGCGATATATGCTTTATAGGCTTCAAAGATATCGGCTTTAGAAACGATTTCCATTGGGGCATGCATATTAAGAACGCCAATTCCGGCGTCGATAACGTTCATATTGTAGTTACCTAAGATGTAGGCGATCGTTCCTCCGCCACCTTGGTCTACTTTTCCTAACTCTGCCGTTTGGAAATGAATCTTGGCATCATCCATGACTTTTCTAATCTTGGCCATGTATTCAGCCATCGCATCATTGCAGCCGGATTTTCCTCTTGCACCAGTGTACTTATTGAAAACGATGCCGTTGCCTAAATAAGCAGAGTTCTTTGGATCGTTAACTGAAGCGAATAATGGGTCATAGCCAGCTGAAACATCGGAAGATAACATAAAGGTGTTTTCAAAGGCGTGACGTAATTTTAAGTCGTTATAAGAAGTTTGGAGGTTTATTAATTCGGCGACGACATTTTCGAACCATCTAGATTGAGCGCCGGTCGCGCCAACAGATCCGATTTCTTCTTTATCAACTAAGATAGCGCATGTGGTATATTCACATTCACCTGCATCAATGACTGCTTCTAAAGAGGTATAAGCACAGACTTTATCATCATGTCCATATCCAGCGACCATTGATCTATCTAGACCATAATCACGGGCTGGTCCGGCTGGAAGAACTTCGATTTCAGCACTAAGGAAATCTTCTTCCTCAATATCGTATTTATCTTTTAAGAGTTTTAAGATGTTTGCTTTGACTGGCTCTTTGTCTTCACCTTTTAGAGGAATTGAGCCAAGCGTGATATCAAGATTTTCTCCTTCGATGACGTGGGCGGCGTTCTTTTGCAATTGATCAGCGGATAAATGAATTAATAAATCGGATATTCCAACGATAGGATCACCTTCGTTATCACCGATATTAATGTCAACCGTCGTTCCGTCTTTTTTGCAAACGACGCCAACCAAGCAAAGAGGAATTGTTACCCATTGATATTTTTTTATTCCGCCGTAGTAATGAGTATCTAACAAAGCAAAGTTATCCTTTTCGTATAAAGGATTTTGCTTTATGTCTAGTCTTGGGGAATCAATATGGGCGCCAAGGACTCTTAAGCCATCTTCGATATCTTTCTTTCCAATAACGAAAAGGGCAATATTTTTACCTTTGTTGGTGACATAGACTTTATCGCCTGTTTTGAGCGATTTAAATTCTTTGATGTTCTTAAAACCTTTTGCTTCAGCTTCCTTTGTAGCAAATTTAACGATTTCTCTTTCGGTTTTGTTTTTAGACAAGAAAGATTTATAACCTTCGGAAAATTCCATGACTGAGGAAAATTCTTTTTCATCATAATCTTTCCATGCATTTTTATTATACATAAGTAACTCCTTTTTTAACTTTGATATTATACTCAAAAGAGATGAATATTTCAGTTTAAGAATGAGGACATTTTAAAATGGAATAGATGTTGGGGATTTAGAATCTAACTTTGGGGTTGCAGATAATGTTACAAAGATAGAACAAAACCGATAATAATAAACATGACAAAGTGACAAATAATGTAAAAACGGACAAAAATATGGTTAATTTCATTATAAAAACGGACAAAAGTGTCATTAATTACATTATAAAAACGGACAAAAAGAAGAAAAATATGATGTAAAAACGGACAAGAGGCCTCATAACATAGCTAAAAGTAATGAAAGATTTCGTTTAGAAAAGCTAAGGAAAAGTTGATTGAATGGTATGAGACTAGTAATGATTACTGGAACTAGACGAATCGGAAAAACTTATCTTATTAGACGATTTTTAGAAGAAAAAGCTGACGATGATAAATATGTTGAATTCAATCTTTCTGAAATGAGACAGCTATGGGCAATATTTAATCTTTCACGTCTTTTTTCGTTTCTTCAAGCGTTTCGTCATATGCTTCCTTAACGTGTTGGAAGATGTTTTTCTTCTTTTTTACTTTAGGGATGGCACGGACGTTTTTTTCGTGGTCTTCGGACAATTTTCTGTCTGCTTCGGTTGCGAAATTTGTTTTTTCCGGACCGGCTTGATAAACGGTGATGCAACTAAATGGTATGTTAACATGATTATCTAGAAGAATTAGGTAAACCTCGCGTTTCATGTCTCTTTCTAATTGGAAACGGTATGGCGCTTTGCAAGTGGCATAAATCTTATAATTAATTCCTGAATCGCCATAATTTGACATTCCTAAATATGTCGGAGGGACGATTGCTTGAGGAATCTTGTCTTTTAATTTAGGAAGTTCGCGGATAAGAAGTGCTTCGACTCTTCTTGGGTCTTCGTCATAAGCTGCTTCAATTTCGATTGCAACCGTGTTATCTTCGCGAGAGAGGTTAACACAAGTGGTTATTGAAGAATTGTTAATTGATTTGATATTTCCTAAACGATCGTCGATTTTGATTGAACGTAAACCTATTTGGGAGACATATCCTCTAAATCCATCAACGATAACCATGTCTCCAACATCGAAATAATCGTCAAAAACCATGAATAAGCCAGATATGACGTCTTGAATCAAGGATTGACAACCAAGGCCTATGATAAGCGTCAAAACTCCTAACCCTGCGACAATTGAAGAAACATCAACTCCCCAAATGGCGAGAATAATCGACAAGGCAACGAGAACTGCGATGTATTTGACTAATGATCTAATCAATGATCCGACGGTTTTGGCTTTTTTGCCATTGCGCGTGCAAAGCCTAACAATGAAATTAAGGATATAGGTGATAACTATTGTCACAAAAATAGTAACAAAAGTGACAATTAGGTTCGTACTTGAGTAGGCAAAACTTTTTCCGATGGCCACAAAGCCATTTTCGACATCTTTTCCTAAGATTGCATCACCAACCTCATCGCCAAATATTTGACGTGAGAAAGCTAAGCAAAGCAATGCCGCAATTGAGATTAATAAAAACAATTGAGCAATGATGAATGATGCTTTTTGCTTTGAGTTTTTCCCTTTCCACCAGTTTGCGATTCCGTTTTTCATAAAGTTACCTCCAATGTCTTAATTTTCAAAATATATGGGCTTTTCATATAGGATTTTTGAATAATCGATATTATTTGTGAATGAAATTTTCAAAACGTTTTCTTTTGAAAAATCAACGTTTTCATAAGTATAAGAGAAATCTTTTTCTCCTTTGTAAGTCATTTCAATCTCTTCTTTTAGAGAAGAATCTTCAAATAGAGATGAAAGAACTTTTAAACCCTGTTTGTTTTTAATGGAGAGGGAGAGAGAAATTGTATTTTTGCTTGAACTAATAGAAACGTTGCTTAATGTTGGTTCAGAATACAAAGAAGAGAACAAAGAAGTGCCAGTAAGCAAAGCAACGCCAGATATCGCAAAAAGAGACAAGGTCGTAACGGTTTTTCCTTCTCTTTTACTTTTAGCGTATTCGCTATCTTGATTGTTTGGCGATAATTCGTCAGATGTTCCAACATTATCTACCTTATCCCAATCAGTCACCGGATAGTTATTTACCTCAAATGTATTTTCTTCCCTTACATCCATAGGATTGAATGATAACACATTATTTTTCGCCTTTGGGCAAAAAACATACAAATGTATCAAAATAAGGCGATTAAAAAGAAAAATAAAGACAGCAAAAACGTTTGAATTTTTAATTGACTTGCAAATTAACATCTTTGTTTTTAAAATTTAGATATATTTATTCTTCTTAGAAGAATGCAATAATTTTATGAATATCGCGGTTGTTGAAGACGAAATTGAATGGCAAGAAG
>CAVKAU010000246.1:0-7635 GCA_963654035.1 bacterium
GAGTCGTATAGTCATAATCCTTAAGAAAGGCGATAACAATCGTATTAATTAAAGGATAGAAAGTGAAAACCGATAAAAGAATGATGACTGGAGCAAGATAAAGCCACGCTTTCCAGTTATTCCTTTCTCCAGCATCGGCTGATACTCTCTCCTTCTTCTTGAAGAATCTAGAGAAGGGATTGCCTTTTTTGATAGAAGTAGCAGAATTTTCCATGCTTAGATAATCCTCTCCTCATTTCCTTCTAAGGAGAAGGCAAAACATTTATGAGGTTTGACGGAGGCGTGAACCTCACCAGTTGAAACTTCAACAAATGCATCAACTAAGAATTTTGTGTTGGAAACAGCTTCAGGATGGCTAGATGCAAGCATGATGTCGCGTCCCATCGTAAGAATTCTTTCGCAATTAAATGTAAATGTGCCTTTTGGATCAACAACGATTCCTTCTGGGCGTATACCGACTGTGCAATCTTGGTCGGGTACTTCTTTTTCAACGATTTCACGTACCATTTCATTGCCAATATATACTTTATTGTTTTTGATATGGCCTTTGAAAAGGTTGATTGGCGGGGTGCCTAAGAAGTTAGCGACGAATTTATTGCATGGGTTGTTATAAACATCTTGTGGGACTCCACGTTGTTGTTCAACGCCAAGTTTCATAACGACGATTTCATCGGAAATAGACATGGCTTCTTCTTGGTCGTGGGTAACGAAAATGGTTGTAATCCCAGTAGATTGTTGGATTCTTCTGATTTCTTCACGGGTTTGAAGTCTTAAACGGGCGTCTAAGTTTGAAAGAGGCTCATCGAGCAAGAGAACTTTTGGTTTCTTAACTAAAGCTCTAGCGATAGCAACACGTTGTTGTTGACCGCCGGATAATTGATTAGGTTTTCTTTCCAAATATTCTTCGATTTGAACGATCTTTGCGGTTTCGCGGACAATCTTATCGATTTCATCTTTGGTTAATTTTCTTTTCTTGATATATGGTTTGCCAGTTTCATCAAGAACTTCGTTTCCATTTTCATCAAGAACCTTTTCTTCGATACGAAGATTGGTAAGGGGGAAGGCAACATTCTTATAAACTGTCATATGAGGATAAAGAGCATAGTTTTGGAAAACTAAGCCAATTCCTCTTTTTTCAGGTTCAAGATCCGTAACATCCTCATCACCGAACCAAATTTCGCCTTCTGTAGGTTCTAAAAGACCAGCGACCATATAAAGCGTTGTGGATTTACCACATCCGGATGGGCCTAAAAGACCAACCAATTTTCCATCAGGGATGGTAACATCCAAAGCGTTAACGGCATAAGTATCAGGAATACCTTTTTTCGGGTTTCCCGGAAAGCATTTGGTAAGATTTTTTAATCTAATCTCCATGAGCGTCTCCAATCATTTTTTAGCATACAAATTTTAAGAGAAAACTTTGTTTAATTCAAGACTACTATTTCACTTAAGCAAGGCATGTAACGAATGTAAGCGAATACATTTTTATTTATCACGCAAATTACGCCAAATTGAGCCTTCTCCTAAAGGGGAATTTTTGTCTTCTTTTCGTGGCGGAAGCAATGGATTGCTATCCTTGTCTCCCGCTTTCCTTTGAAGTTTTTCCATCTCTTCATAAGTCAAATAAACAGATTGTTCGGATGAATCCACCATATATGTTCCAGCTAAATAATCATGTAGAGATTGGCCATCTTTCCTAAAAAGCATCATCGAGAAAGAAATTATTAAAGGAATGCCAAAGGAAACTAAAGAGAGAAGAATAATCAAAAACAGCTGAATCATTTGTCTAACGAGAAATCTGCCAGATTTGCATGAAAGGGCATTTGAAGATAGCAAAGATAGTTTCATTGATTTCATGCCTAGCGTTTGCTTACCTCTTCTTCCCAAGGTCAAAGGAATAAGCAACTCGAAGATTAAGAATGAAAGGGTTATTGAAAGAGGTATTAAAACAAGATTTATATATATGGTTAAGACGTTTCTTGCTTGGACATACGATTCGTTGTTTTGAATATAGGAAACCGCTCTATCGTAAGCAGTAAGATAAAAAGAATTCATCTTTTCTTCCGTGAATGATGGATTTTTTTGCGGAATGCCTAAGGCATCTAGCAAAAAATAGTTTATTCCTTCATTGGCGCCGATACGTGTATCGCCGATTTTTTGCTTATAATAGATATTTGGACCGTAAGATTCATCTGACTTATTTTGCGAAAAGAATTCTTCTAACGTATAGAATTTGTCTAAGGCGTCACCTATTTTTGTATTTTGCTCTTCATAGGACTTGCTTCCGTAATACTCTGTTAATGTTACAAGGTTGTTTTCAGTGGAAGAATCGCAAATATATAATCCAGAATCTTTGGAAATTTGCATGTATGTATCAAATGAATTGGTGTATAGAGGCATCTTCTCCACGATTAAACGCGAGCAAAAAGCAAAAGCGAACGTTCCAAAAGAAAGGAGCAGGATCTCAATGATTATTGCGACCATTCTTTTGCCAAATGGCGCTTTGAAATATTCTAACGTCTTATTTTCTTTAGTTTCTTCCATTGTCGTTTTTCTCTAATTTTTGCTGGGCATCGCGAATTGTTTTTATATCCGATGAATTTACATAAGTCAAAGACGCTAAATCATGTAAAGATTGTTTTCCTGGGGTTACAAACATCATAGCAAGAGATAAGACCCCTAGTAATAAGCCGATAATGCCAAATAATGATAGATTCAAGCTAAACGACCCTATTTCAAGCCACGGCATTTCAAAAGCGCCAAATCCATACGACATAACGCCAATAAAGGGGATCATGAAGCAATAGCATATTATTTGAACAAATCCTCTGATTAAGAAAGAATACCAGCGTGGCTTATCGCCTTTTTGGTCATTTACTTGAAGTTTTGCAACTCTTTTGCCAAGTGTCAAGCCGCTTAATTGAATCAACGGAATTAGTAAGAAGGTAATTATTGCGCCTAATACATACGAAGAAATAATGGCCCCAGATTGCAAGTATGAGCGAGACCACATCTTGGAAGCAAATTCTAAGACTAATTGCATATATGTTTCATCTTTTACTGCTTCCGAAAAAGCGAAGTCATAGATTTTATTAAAGAAAGATGAGACTGTTTCATAGGCGTTTTTTGGCTCATATGCATCGGTGTTGCCTAAGAAATATTTGCTTAAATTCGTTCTAATCTCTTCTTTAAAAATAGGTTCGTCATTTAAAGGATCGACACTTGTTAAGTCATAGGTAAAAACAGTATCTTCAAAAGAACCGTCAATGGCACTTGGCATTTTAAGGATTTCAGTGTTATAAGATGCTTGGCTCAACTTTATAAAAGAATCAATCCTTGTAAGCGTGTAATAATCTTTTATTGGTTCATATTTTTCTCTTTTTTGGTAAGAAGAATCACTTTTAGCAAGATAGTAATAAATCCAATAATCATTTAAATCGCTTTTTAATAAAATCGTTCCATTATTGCTTTTTTTGTATAAATTTCTATCCACCATTATCGTTGTCATGGAAGAAGAAATCTTGCTCATTTCATTCGTGTAGTGCTCATAGCCAAAAAGCCTTTGAAAAGCTAAGCCGTAAATCGTTATGGCCAAAATAAAAGCAGTGAGAATGTCCGCCAATTCAGCAAGAGTTCTTCTTAATGGGGTTCCTCTGACGATTAATACGCCATTTCCATCTGTTTTATTTTCTTCTTTTCTAACGTAGTCTTTCGGCATGAAGTTTATTATAAATAAAATAAATAGAGGCGTAAAAGAAAAACGGAGTCATTTCTAACTCCGTCATGTCTTTGTTTGATTACTTATTTGTAATTAAGGGTGTTATCAACTCTTGTTGTGCCATCTGTGGCAGAAAGCACGCAACCAGTATAGTACTTTTTACCATTCCAGTTGCATGGGGCAATATCGAAAGTGAGTTCGGTATCAGATGCAAAGGCATTTGCTAACCAGTTATATTGGCTAGCGCTAGAGCAATAAACAGAAAGCTTTGTGCTGCCATCGACTATGGTAATCGTTGTGTAATAGCCGCTTTCAACCTTGTTGACTTTTCCAGTAACCGTGTAAACTTCGGTTGAATGGTCTTCTGCTACATCTAAGCCATAAATATCAGCAAGGGTTTTGCCAGTGATGAACGTATTCCTTGAATAGTCATGCTTGCCATATAAATTAGCAACAAGCGTTGAATCTAAGATACACGTTTGTCCAACGGCAGTATATCCTTCTTTTGTGCCATATCCTTTTGTTTTGGTTCCTTTGAAAACGACTTCGTTTCCTAAAGAAATTTCGCTCATCGTTTCGGATGTGGTCTTAATGGCAATGACGCCAGTTTCATCGATTAGATAGAAACCAGTTTGATTAACTAATGAAGGGCCGGCAATGCCTCTTACGGTTACTTCTTCTTGATTTTCAGCATCAATCGCTTCTTTAACGGTTATCGCATCATCAACTACGCTTGCAGCAGAAGAAACATTGAAGGTCTTCGTAAGAGTGTCGTTACTTCCATAAGAAATATTAACGGTAATTGTGGCACTTCCATCATCTTTTATATGGAAAATAGTTTTACTATCAGAAGTTTCGAAGTATGCGACATCGGTATTTGAAGAAGAATAAGAGATCGTGGCATTTTCAAAGCCTAAGATTTCTGAAGAGATGCTTGTTGGAACCTCAAGAACTGGATCGCCAGTATATGATTCGCGGAATAAATCTTTGATGTGATAATTCCAAACGTATTCATTAACGCCTTTTGCATCGAATGTGTATCCTTCATCTTTAACTTCAATTGGCATAAAACGCCAGACGGCGCCAGAGGCGTTACATTTAGCATTGATGGCCGTTAAATATACTGTGCAGATTTTTCCATCGAATTCATCAAGCCAGGAAAAATCGCTGCCGTTGCATTGAGTGTATGTGTAAGAACCCGTAACTCCATCAATATCATCAAAGTAATAATTGACAAAACTTGGATTGGAGGCTTTCTTAACGTAGGAATTGACTTTGAATATCTTGTTGGTGATATTCTCTGCCGCAGAAGTTTCCATGATGTCTTTGATAGTTGTTTCTTCGATCCAAGATTTATCAAAAACATTATCGGTGGAATTATCGTTTTCAGTAATTGTTATGTCGCTTAATTGGCATGAGCCTTTGTAGCCGATTTTGTCGGCACTTGTTTTTTCGGTGTCGAGAATCCAGAAATCAACAGATCCGCAAATCGTGACATTGTTTCCTTCTTTGACTTTAGCGGCTAAGGAAGAGTGAATGTAAATAGATGATGCGTTATCGATAACGTAGAATCCTGACGGAACCATGCCATTTGCGTAGGTGATTCTTGCAACCACACCGCTAACCTTTACTAATGAGCCAACGGACATTTCACGGGCTTCAGCAATTGTTTTTGCTTCATAGTCGTCTTCATCGAATTCTTTTTCTTTAGTGCTTTGCCAAACGATCCAACCGGATTTGATTTCCGGAGTTCCATTGTAGACGCAAAGCGTGGAATAAAGGACAACTTCATCTCCAACTTGAGGCTTGTTATCTAAGACATTGTAACGGCCTTTTCCATCTGCCCCATAAGTACCATAAGCATAAATTGAGCCAGTTTCATCTTTGATGGTCATTGAGCCATAGGTTTCGTTGCTAATTTCCGTAATCGTTCCATAGATGTAGTAACGTTCTGTTGTTGCAGTCGTGTGTTGGTTAGCAATCTCAATAGCGTCAGCAATGCTTGTTAATTCGTAATCAAAATCCTTAGATGAGGATGACGAAGATTCGCTCGTTGATTCAGATGAGCTTTCGCTTGTTGTTTCAGATGAAGATTCGCTTGATGTGGTTTCCTCTTGGCTAAAACTTGATGACGGTTCTTCTTTAGCGCTGCTTTCGCTAGAATTAGTCTCGCCACAAGAGGCTAACATGAGGATGCTGCCTAATGCTAATAGGCATAGTTTTTTTGTTTTCATTAAAATAACCTTTCTATTCAACAAAAAGAAAAACACCGCCGGCAACAAAAAGAAACAAAACGTTTTTGATTTTTCATTCCTAAGGAACGGGGGTGTCGTTACTATGTCTTGGAAGGTGTCCTTCCGGAAGAATATTATAGTTAAAAATAAATGTTTGAGAATACTTTCTAAAGAATTTGTTTGTAAAAATTTTCTTATCTTTTTTCAAGCATTCGAAATAATGCAGTTTTTCTTTTGCTAAGAAAAATATAAAATCAAACTGCTATGAAAAGAAAAGGTTTTTCTAAAACGTTCTGCTTGCTCTATATATACAGCAAATTTAAAGAAAAAAGAGTCATCTATAAACGTGACATTTTAGATGAGCTCTTGATAAATGATTTGAGATTCAAACGATATATTGGGGAGATAAGGGAATATCTAGCTAAGACTAATTCACCTTATATCATCGTTTATGAACGTAAGGAAGATCGTTATCTTTTTAAAAGAAAGGCGAATTAGTTGTCTTTCTTTTCGGTTTCTTCCGGAGTTTCATTAATTAAAGTGCTTAAATCAAGGTTTTTACCAGTTGAAGGAACTTTGATTGATCTTTCTTCTTCGATTCTTTGATTCTCTTTTGCAAGATATTCTTCTTTTTCTTCTTTTGTTTTGAAGATGGTTGATTTCTTCTTTGTGACGACAAGGGTTCTGAAAATCTTATCATGCAAGGATTGCGATGTTTTGCCAAAGGAAGCAAAGCCAAAATCAAGCAAGGCGACAAGGCCAAAGGCCAAGAAAGATATGGAGTTATTTGGAATGAGAGTCAAGGAGCAAAGGATGACCATATATAAAGGTCTTATGAATCTTTGATATGGCTTCATATATGTGCCATCTTTGTTGATGACGATGATGCCAAAGGCCCATTTTCCAAGCGTTCTGCCTTTTTTGTCGCACACTGGAACGATATAGAATAAAATCAAATAAAGTGGAAGCAAGGCGACAAGGGAACATGTCCAGCTAATCCAGCTAACTTGTGTGTAAATGTTTGAGAAATATGTTTGGTTAGAGCCGGATTGCCCCTCCATATGAAGAGCAGCTTGATAATAGATTCCTGTCCCAGAAATAGATATTGATGATGAACTTTCCGTTATGGCAAGGAAATAGTCACGAAGTTTTTTAAGAGTATCACTTCTCTTTGTGTCGTCTTCAAGATCTTTCTTAACATTATCTCTAAGAGTTGGCTTTGTAGTTAAATTAGGGGTTCCGTCTTCGTTAGTATCGTATTGGAAATAGATTTGATTCTCATCACTTGAATATAGCGTGGCATCGCTTTTTCCTTCAACGCTAGCAGGATTTGGCAAAAGGAATATATCTTTATAGACATATGTCTTATAGGAATCTAAGGAGTCCTTGTTATATGTATATCCCTCTGGATGAATCATTCTAGAATCATTTGGATAGAAAGAAGTGTAATAATCCCAAATGATATCAAGATATGCTTCATAGCCAAGCTCAGAATTTGGCGTGGCGACATATTGAAGAGTCGTATTCTCCTTGCCATCAGGCGCATAAGAATAAAGGAATATCGTTTTTATTGTCCCATCATCATTCTTTGTTGAATTAACAAGTCCTGAATCAACGGCAAAAGAATAATAATCTTGTTGGAGAGTTCCTCCTCCTAATGCATTAAATAAGTAAGTGCTTGTG
>CAVKAU010000247.1:0-5007 GCA_963654035.1 bacterium
GATAAGAATCAAACTCCCCCATTGTAAATTCTTTGCTTGATTTGCCATCAATGATGATTTCCCCATCGTCAGCCACATCAAGTCCGCCTATAACATTAAGTAATGTTGATTTTCCCGATCATGATTTTCCTAAGATAAAAACCAATCCCGTCTCCGGAAATTTAATCGAAACATCATTTAACGCATATACGGGGTCGCTATTTTTAACCTTGTATACTCTTTTAAGATTTCGTACTTCTAACATATGTATCCTCCTCTTTCCATTTCCCTTACTCTAAAGGAAATATCCAGGTTTTCAACATTTATTTTCTTAATCAACGTAAAAGTTCATCTTCTAGCCGTATTTAGACCTGATAGTTTTGATTTAATATCAAAAAAACGTTTTGCTTAAAACTAATTAAACTTTCAAACAAATAATCAGTAAATAAGTAATATTTTCATTGACATTATTCTCATTTAATTTAAAACTTGCATAATTAGTCGTTTTTTACGCCTAAGAAGAATGTAAAGGATAAACAAATTATGAAAAAAATGAAAAAAGCTCTCGTCTTGACCTTAGCCGCCTTAGCCCTAGGTGCGTGTGGTGAGGTGACAAGCGAAGATTCTTCAACATCAAGCGAATCATCAATTTCTGATGTTGTTTCTTCAAGCGAGGAATCATCATCTTCATCATCTACGCCTGTCGAAGAAGAGTGGAGCGATGAAGAAATTGCTTTAATGAACACATATTGCGGTGGAGTTCTTCCAAGACTCCAAAGCAACACAACCGGTAAATTAACCTTCGAAGAAGCAGAAGACAGCTATGGAAACAAATTCTTAGTTATTTATAACGAAGCTGCTTCTTTCACAATTCAAGATTATTACTTAGATCTTGTTGATAATGGCTGGAACGTTATCAAAGGATATAAAGGCAAAGCCGTTCAAACCGATAGCACAGGAATCGAATTCGTTGAATTAACTTCCACTTCAAAAGATAAGACAACCGGTTATGATATGGTTTATTATCATCGCGATGCATCAACAGATTCCGATGGCAACACCGTTTCTGCTTGTAATATCATCCAATGTTATAACGATTTAACTGGAACTGCTACAGATGCAAGCGCTTGGAGCGATGAAGAAAAAGAGGCGATGGTTGAAACCTTAACTACCGAATTGCCCTTCATAAAACTTGGCTCTTCAAATAGAGTCTATGCCAAAAGCACAGATGTTTTATCGATTATTGACGTATATACGGAAGATCTTACTGCAACCTACGCTGCCGCACTCGTTTCTGATGGTTTCACCATAGATACAATAAACAGTTCCAGAAATGACGAATACATCTTAGATAAGACTCTTTCTGATGGGGCAACGATTAGAGCGTATCTTTATTACATGAATGGCAACACCTTCAATTTCGTTTATACGCCAAGCGTTGCCACGTATACAAGCTGGCCAAGCGAAGAGTTAAACGAAATCGAAGAGAAAACTGGCGTAGCCATCCCAGAATTCGCTATTGATGATGGAGGGCATTATTATGTCTTCAAAAAGAATGGCGTTCTTTATATCCAAGGCGAAACAACAACCGTCGATTCGTGGTCATATGAAGAAGATCTTCATGGTGTTGGCTTAGTTCAAGATGATTGGGGCGATCCATATACCAATTGGGATGAGAACTTAGCCGTCACATGCTACGATATATATGATAACAATTATTCGACGATTGGAATCCAACTTGGTATTGAGCTAACCACTCCAACTTCTTCCTTCTCTACTGCCTGGCCAAGTGAAGAAATTGCCGGCGTTATAACCAACTATCTTGGTATTGAAGGATATACTCTACCATTCTTAGACAATCTTTCAGACTATACTTCCGATAAAATCAAATATGAGGTTTTAGGCGAAGACTACATTGCTTCTCAATATGAATACTATCTTGAAGATATAAAGGAATATCCTTCTTACTATCAAGATTATTATGATCTCCCTGAAGATTACACAGAAGAAGATATAGAAGATTTAGCTAGAAAATTAGCTAATGCCGATGCTGGAATAACAATCAAAATTAAAGATAGTGCCGAATCAGCTACTTATAATGCTTATGAAAGTCTCTTAGATTCTCTTTGCTATCATAGCGAATACGGTTGGAGCGGAATAACATTCGAGGATAAAGACGGAAATGTCGCTATTAGCCTTGATTCAGTATGGTATGAAGATTACGACATGGGCGTAACGACAATCACCATCGGGAAAGGCTCAGGAGAAACCCATACGCCAACTTTAAATTTTGGTTCTGAATCTTATGAGATTGGCATTGGAAAAACGCAAAAACTTCAAGTTACAAAAGACATGCTCCCATATGAAATTACATATTCCTCCACTGGATCGGACAATATTACCGTTAATAGCAAAGGGTTTGTTACGGTTTCCGAAGATGCTACCGCTGGAGAAACGGCAACAATCACCGCAAGCGTTACAACAAGCGAAGGTGAGGTAATTAGCACTTCTTGCACAGTTACAGCCATTGAAGTTCTTGATTACGACAAAGATTCCGCTATCGAAGCCGTTTCCGCCTTACTTAAGAGTGAAGGATATGAAGATGTAACCATTGCAAGCGATGATGATAGCTCGTCAATCAAATTAACGTTTGATACCTCTACTGACACAAGCGTTACTGCTGCAGGACTTAGAGAATTGGCCGAAACAAAACTCATGCCTGAAGGATTCGTCATCAACTACGGCATGGATGTCGAAACAGGTGATGACGTCACATGGACTAATCGTTGGAAATACGATAGTGGCGAAGAAGTTGGTCAAGGCATGTCTATGGACGCAAATTTCTATTATCAAGACGACGATATGGAAAAAGTCACGATCTCTTACTTCGTATATACATTAAATGACAATCCAAACACGCTAATATTAGAAATCACTGCATATAACGCAGACATTATCTGATGTCAAAATAGCAATGAAGACTCATGTTCAACATGGGTCTTTTATTTTGACAAAAAGAAGAAAATTCAAAAATCACCATTAAAATCCCGTTTAATCATTAATTATAGTTTGCGTCTTCCTACGGTAATTTTCTTAAACTAAAATACATAGAAATAACAACATATATGCCTGTTACTAGTTCAGTTAATGGCATTGCAAGCCATATGGCATTTGGATTAATTAACGGCAATAACATTATTAATGCTCCACTTAAAAGAAGGCCTCTTAAAACCGATACGACAAAAGCTTTTCTTGGTTTAAGAATCGATTGAAAATAATAGGTTGAAAATATATTGAGCGGTAAAAGCAAGAAGGACAAGGAATATAACCTTATTATCCTTGGCGCGATAGAAAGGATATTCTCATTTGACTTGATGAATATATAAACGTACAAATTAGGAAAGGCAAGGCTTAGAATCGTCCAAAATAAGGCAAAGGCCGCTACGCTAATCAAAGCGTATTTTAACGTTTCCTTGATTCTTGATGATTTATTCGCGCCATAGTTTATGGAAATTATTGGCTGGCTGGCTTGCCCAACGCTATAAGCGCAGCATTGCACAAGCGTGCTTATATTGATGATTGGTCCATAAACAGAAAGGGCATCAGATCCTAAATATTTCATTATTTGACGGTTGAATAAGACAGTAAGAATTCCCATTGCCGCATCAACGAAAAACGTTGAAAAACCACTTTGAGAAATTTTACCCATTTTCATGAAAAAACCATTAATTTTAACAAGCTTAAGCGTATTTGTTTTTCTAAAGAAATGAACAATAAGGGCAAGAAAAGTTATTACTGAGCCTATTGCAGTAGCTAATCCTGCGCCAAAAATGCCCATGCTGAAGCCAAAAACAAAGCTAACGTCGCCAATAACGTTAAATAAACCTCCAGCTAGAACTCCAATAGTAGCCAAAAGAGGATCATTGTCATTTCTTAAATAAGCGGCAAGAAATTGATTAAACAAAAATAAAGGAAGAACAAATAGTATCGGTTTCAGATATTCTTTTGCTAATCTAAGCAAATTTTCTTCTGATGCGCCAAAGAAAATAAGAATCTGATCTTCGAAAAGAATGATTGATAGAGTCGAGATAAGAGAAAGAATGAGCGCGCCAATAAGCGAAACGGTGAAATATTCGTTAGCATCTTCTTCGCTTCCTTCTTTCTTCCCTCGAATCATACTAAAAATGATGCTTCCGCCAACGCCCATAAAAAGTCCTAAGCTATAAATAATGTTCCAAATAGGTGCGACAACCGCTAATGCAGCCGTTCCTTCCGCCCCTTGATATTGCCCGACAACGGCCATATCCACAATGCTATAGATTGAAACAATCAAAGCACTTCCAAAAGCGGCAAGCAAATATTTAAAGTAGATTTTTTTGACATTTCCATTAAGCAAATCCATACAATTCTCCTTAAAAATAAAAGCTGGACAGGCATAGACATTTCAGTCTACACCTTGTCCAGCTGTTGTTTCCTTAGAACAACTCACCCTCCGGTGAACGTCCTTATTCTAACATGATGATTTTTTAATGCAAGCACTTAATGCAACTTCTTATATTTGATATAAAATAAGAGACTTTTGCTAGCTATTTTTAAATATTTGCAAAGATTGATTCATTCCTCGATGGCAAGGAATCTATCAGAATAATCAGGATTTAGCTCTTTAAATTTTGCTAAGCAATCCTTTTTGACATATATGCTCTTCAATGATTCAGGGAAGGCGGAAATTGCAAATTCTGGGTTGCTATCAAGAATGGTCGCTTTCTTTAAGCTATTTGCGTCTTGGAAGGCATTATCATAGGAAGTGACGCTTTCTGGAAGAGTTATTTCTTCTAAAGAAGAATATCTAAACGCAGACTTAACTTGTTTTGTACCATCACCAATCGTAACAGATTTTAATGAATCGCAATTTCCGAATACATCCCATTCAAGGATTTTAAGGGAGGTAGGCACTATAACTTCTTTAATGCCAGTATTTGAAAAGGCATAACTATCCATTTCAAGCAAACCATTAGGAAGGGTGATCTC
>CAVKAU010000248.1:0-6873 GCA_963654035.1 bacterium
CCGTTACAACAGCGGCAGCGTCTGAATCCTCATCGAATTTAAACATATTTTCATAATAAGAATTAACCCAATGATATTCATTTCCTTCATCGTCGTATTGAGTGACTCTTCCAACTTTGTTCTCGGAAGTTAATTCTTCAACGGCGAGGCGAACTCCACTACGAACATATTTCTTATGGAAATCATTCTTGCCCGTACCATTACGCTCAACAACATCGATTTGGTATGCGTCAGTGTTGTGATAAGGATAGCTTTCACTATCTTCATTCTCTTCATAAATTGTTGTTATGTCATATGCACTATATAAGCTTTTTGCTAATGTTTTGGCGTCATAGTCATAAAGTTCTTGGCTAAGATTAACTTTCATTGCGCCGGTAAGCTTATTGAAGGTTTCTTCTGACAAAGCCGTTCCATGCGTTATTTCAAATTCATATGAAACAAGAATGTCTTCTTCTCCTTCGAGATAGGCATATATTGTCGCCGATCCTACATTTCTCGCTGTGAGATATGCTTCATTGCTAACGCCTTCGATTTCTGAGCAAGTAATTATCGACGCATCGCTGGAATAAAACTTAACCGTGCCAGTTGTTTTGCTATCTTTAAAAATGGCATAGATTGATCTACTTTGATTTAAACGAAGTGCACCTTCCATATGAAGAGTGAATTTGGCATGTTCAGGATCAACGCCCTTTTCTTCAGAAGAACTTGATGGTTGATCTTCAGAAGATGACGAATATGAATCACTTGATTTGACCTCTTCTCCTTTTTGGCTAGAAGTTGCCTCCTGATAACTCGAGCCTGCTTCCGAACTGGAATTGGTAATTTCTCCACATGAAGCAAGAACAGTTAATGAACTAAGAATAAAAACTAACGATTTCTTTTTCATTTATATCCCCTTTCAACTAGATATAATAAGGTTATTAAATACTAACTTAAGAAAATTTCAATATTTATTTATTTTTGAGTTTTTGCTCTAATGTATAATTTAGTAGCAAAGGAGAGAGAAAATGAACCCTTGGAAAGACATTAATAGCAAAAGAGTAAGCGACGAAGAATTCGTTGCCTATATCGAAATATCTAAAGGCAGCAAAAACAAATATGAATTGGATAAAGAAACAGGATTATTGAAATTGGACAGAATCCTTTATACCTCGACGCAATATCCGCATAACTATGGTTTTATCCCTAAGACTTACGCTGAGGATAACGATCCATTAGACGTCTTATTGATAACATCTGAGCCAATAATTCCTATGACATTAGTCAAAGGAAAACCGATTGGCATGATCGATATGGTCGATCAAGGTTTGCCTGATGCAAAAATATTGGCCGTTTGTCCAGATGACCCATTCTACAAGAACTATAACGACATCAAAGATTTGCCAGATCATATTGTTCAGGAAATCACTTATTTTTTTGAAACATATAAAGTTCTTGAAGGAAAAGAAACGCGCGTCCCTGGCTTAAGAAGCAAAGAAGACGCCAAAAAAGTCATCAGAGAAGCAATCGAACGTTATAAGCAAAAATTCCCTAATGATTAATCATTAGAAACAGTCCATTCGTTAATATTCTTAATATAATCCTTGTTACGCTCAAAATAGGTCATGTGCCTAGCGTTACGAAAAACAAGGATTTTCTTTTTCTTTGAGCCAAGCGCCTCATACATTAATTCGTTTTGCTTCTTGGTCGATTCGTCTAAGGACCCATAACAAACAAGGGTTGGAATGGTGATTGTATCTAAAAGATGAGTTGTCTCGTAATTTTTTAAATTTCCAGTCGGAGCGAATTCTGATGGCCCCCATGCTGTAAGGTAAGCGACATCCCCTCTGATTTTTAATCTAGTTAAACAGTCAGGAAGAGTTGGATCATCAGGCGAGTAATCAGATACCGTGAGTTTCATATATCTCTTACTTGCATCCAAAAAGGCTTGAGACGTATAGTCGTTATTAGCTTCTGCTTCTTTAATTGCGACTTGGTCTTCCTTGCTTAGTTTTTTGGCTAATGCGTGCGTTTCCTGTTTCCAAAGTATCACGCTAGATAGGGTTGAAGATAAGGTCAAAGATAAGATATTGGTTGGATTCTTTTTAAGAATAAAAAGTTGGGCTAGCATCCCTCCCCAAGAATGTCCTAAAAGGTGATAGCTCTTAATATTTAATGTATCTAAAAGATTTTGCAATTCATCAATCCAAAAATCTTTATTATAGATTTGATCTTTCAATTGATCAGGCCTTGAAGAATAACCACAGCCAATTTGATCATAGTAAATAAGAGACCTATCGCTTAAAGTGGCAATAGGTTTTATCAGTTCTAAGGAATTATGCGTACTTCCAGGTCCGCCATGCAAAATTACAAGTGGAGGATTTTTCCCATTCGGATTTACAATTTTTACATAGGTTTTGAAATCCTTAAAGTCTATGAATAATTCTTTTTCTTCTAGTTCCATCGTAACAATTGTCACTGATACGAAAAATAATTTCAAGAAACACTATGTTTTTATTTTATTTTAATAAATATCTAGTATCATTTACTAGGTTGCCCCATAAAGGAGGAAAAAGATGAGCGTTAAAATTGTTGGTGATAGCACGATGGATTTATCGGCAAAATTACAAGACGAATTAGGAATTCATTGCGTTCCTTTTTCAATTCAATTTGGTGAAAATTCCAAAAAAGACGGATCATTCCCAAACGAAGAAATGTATGAATACAACAAAACTCACAAAGATATTTGTCTTTCTAGCGCAGTAAATGTCGGTGAAGCAATGGAATTCTTCAAAGAAGAAGGGAAAGACGGCGATGATCTCCTTTATTTTTCCATTTCATCCAAACTGTCTTCTGGTTTCCAAAATGCTTCTATTGCTAAAGAAGATAACCCACATATTGAAATATTCGATTCAGAATCTGCATCTCTTGGAATTGCTTTGCAAGCCTTAAAAGCAAAAGAGATGGCTGAGGAAGGAAAATCTTTAAAAGAGATTGTCGACGTCATGGAGCAATATCGAAAAAACACCAACGTCTCTTTAATCGTCGATGATCTTTCCTTCATGGCAAGAGGGGGAAGAATCTCTAAGGCATCCGCTTTAGGCGCTGGCCTATTGAAATTCCACCCAATCCTTACAATGAAAGACGGGACCTTCTCAGTTTATAAAAAATTAATGGGTAAAATTCAAAAATTAGGCTCTAAATACGTTGATACTGTTACCGAAGGATTTGAAAATATCGACTATTCGTTAGCGTTAGTTGGATACACCTCCGAAAGAGATCCAACAGTCGATGATATCGTTAACGCCCTCAAAGCAAAAGGATTTAAGAAAGTTATTGAAACAAAAACCAATTCGACAAATGCCGTTCATTCTGGGCCTAACACATATGGCATTGCTTATGTCTCATCGATTAAGCCTAGCAAGTATCGTTTCTTCATTAGCCAATTGAGCGATAAGCTAAATTCCGATGCGGCTAAGAAAGCAATCGAAGACGAAATTATCAAATATAGACAATAATCTTAAACATAAAAGAGCCTGAATCAAATCAGGCTTTTTTATTGCTTTCAAAAAAACTAAATATCGAAAAATCACTCGCAAAACTAGCTTATTTTCCAGTTATTGATGAAACTATGCCATTATAATATCCCATCAAAATTCCGAAAAAGTTTTCGTTATAAAATGTTTTTCCGATTGTATAAATCGTTGGATCTGAAAGATACAAAACGCTATCAAGAAAATTATAAATAGGCTCAATACCGGATAAAGCGACTAATGCCGCAGATAATGCAGCAATATCAACAAAAGCGATCAATACACCAAGTAATCCACCAAGAAGACGATTAATTCCGCCAACGCCTTTGACGTGATTTAATTTCTTTGCGATTATCTTCAAAATAATGAGAATGATATATCCAACAACGTATACGGCAATAAAACCAATACCAACAAATGTTAAGGAAGCCAATGAGGCGGAAAGATATACAGCTATAGTTGATGTCGCACCAGTTTCTGGCAATGAATTCATCAAGAAGTTCATTACGTAGCTTTGTAAGAATGAAGGAACGCCGACTGAGCCAAGTCTTGATTGAATGGCTTGGGCTACGGTCATTTCTGCTCCAGGATAAATTGCTGAATTTAAATCTTGTTGGCTAACAATCCAATTCATCACGTTGTCAGAACCGAATTTAGCCTTAATGTATGCATCAGCAATATCATTTCCTGTCGTAACCAAATATTGAGAGCCTTTATCGACAAGGAAATTAACATAATTCCCTTGAATGGTTTCACCCCATCCATTTAAGGTAAATAGCCATTCGCCTATAGGCTTAGCTAAGAGATAGGCAATAAAGAAAACAACAAGCATTCCTGCAAAGTTAAGCAAGGAATAAAGAAAGCCTTTGCGGATGCCTCTTATAACGCAGAAAAGTAAAATAAGCAGGAAGATCAGTGATATCCAGTCGAATTTGAATGTTTGGCCTGAAGTTGGGAAGTAATTTGCTAATATTTTCATAACAACTTTATAGTATCTTGTTTTATTGTTCTAAACAATAAGGCAAAAATGAAAAACGGCTTTCTTTCGGCATTCTCAAAGAAAAAATCTTCAGCTGTTAAACTGAAGATTATTCGTTATAAATGGTTTCAAGCGACACTTTGCGATTGGCTTTGAGATGCAGTCTCAGCAGCGTTTGCAGCAATATTTGCCTCATTGCGTTTAGCAAGTTCTTCGACCATCATCTTTTCTTGTTCTTCGGTGATGTGATATCCGAAACGCATAATGAGATAGGCGATAACAAACATGGCAATAGTCAAACCAATAATGATGATGCCAAATAACGTAAGATTAGCTTTACCATCGGCATATATTTGATCTATTTGACCATTGATTAATTCATTAACTTGCTCTCTGCTCATCTCGCCGGAATTGACATTTGCCTCCGCCTCGCCAATAGATTGGAAAACGGCATAGAATCCACCAGCAAAATAAGCAAGATAACGAATACCAAGATTTAAGCCGGAAGAAAGTTTGACATCTAATGGTCTCCAAGCAAAACAAATCGAATCCTTTCTTTCGCCGAATGTATATTCGTTATAGTCGATTGCATCCTGGAACATAACAATCAAAGCTAAATAGAATAAGCCTGATGCAGCAAAGAATATGAAGGCAAATACATAAAGAATGATATTTTGCCATGAAAGCCATTCTGAAGAATTGAGTATTGGGTATCTTCCATTAAGCGGGAAGCCAAGGAAGAAGAATGCAGCATAGAAAACTGCAATGATTATCGTTGTGAATAAAAGAATGTTCTTCTTTGATATTTTCTTTGCAAGCAACGGATAAAAGGCTTGAGCTGCAATCGTTCCAACAATATAAAACACCGAAATTACAGTGGCAATCATTGCGCCACTTGGATATCCGTATAAGAAATAATAATAATTTGTGCCAACGCCAGTTAATAAGCCTTCCCCAGCATAGCAAAGGAACATGGCAATGGCTGCGGCACGTAATTCCTTATTTTGAATAACAACCCTAAATAAATCCAAGAAATGTGTCTTCTCGGATATTTCTTCTTGTTTTGGGTCTCTTTTCTTCTCTTTGCAAAGGAAAAAGACAAGCGTTTGAGAAACAAAGAATAATACAGAAAGCACAACGGACGCCCAAAGGAATACTTCTTTGTATGTTCCTAAATTTCCTGGACCAAGAGTCAAAGCGGCAAAGGCAATAAACGTTCCAATTGAGGCGGCAATCGTCATCGATGTGGAAATCTTTGTCCTTTGTTTTTGATCGTTGGTCAAAGCAGGTAACATCGACCAATAGCCAATATCATTCATCGTGAACATCAAATCCCAGAGAAAATACATCACAATCATAAAGGCGACATAGCCCCATCCATGCACTAATCCAACCGACGGAATTATAAACATAAGCAAAACGATGATGGAGTTTCCTATGGCGCCAATTTCAATCCAAGGACGGAATTTTCCTAATTTAAAACGGAATTTTTCAATGATGAATCCCATGATAGGGTCATTGATACCATCCCAGATAAGCGCTAGCATTAGCGCTATTGTTATGACCGCATATTGAGCCTTGAAAGCGTCACCAGAATCTAAAACTCCCGATGCTAAGGCGTATTGGGTAAGAAATGTTCCTACCAATTGGTAACAGGCATCGCGGAAAATGCCAGACCAAGGAAAAAGGATTCTTGTTAATTTCGGTACCCTATCGCCTTCATAGGTGCCATTATCAATCATTCTTTGAGTTAGTTTGCCCATATTTGAGCCTCCTATTTTAAGTGACTTGATTATTATAATTCGTAAGCGCTTACAAGCAATAAATATTAAATATAGTTACAGCCGTTTCAAAATAATTAAATTATTTTCATTTAAGAGTTATTTTTTTGCTCGTTCTATGTATAATAAACGCATGCTTAAGAATATATTAGATAAATTAAAAGAGTCATCTCTATCGGTTCTGCCTGTTGCAGCCATCGTCATCATCTTGTTTTTCACTCCTTTGCTTCAGTTAAGCGTAACGGAAATTGTCGTTTTTATTCTTTCGGCAATCTTCCTTATCATCGGTATCGCTTTGTTTAACGTTGGAGCGGAAATGGCAATGTCGCCGATGGGCGAGCAGATTGGCTCATCACTTATTCGCTCTAAGAAAATCAAATTGGCTTTAGCAATCATCTTTGTCATGGGATTGCTAATTACAATTGCCGAACCAGATCTTTCAGTTTTGGCAACTCAAGTAAAAGAAGCCATTAATAACGTCGTTTTAATCGTCATGGTTGGCGTTGGCGTTGCAGTGTTCTTGGTTGTTGCCATATTAAAGATTATTCTAAAGATTGACTTATCTTACATATTAATGTTCTTATACATGGTAATGTTTGGC
>CAVKAU010000249.1:0-4520 GCA_963654035.1 bacterium
GCTGACTTTCGTATTCTTTGGCTTTAGCAAACTGTTCTTTAATTAAGGCGTCAGCTTGTTCAGCATCGCTTTTCAATGATTGAAGGTAAGTTTCGAAATATTCAATTTGTTCTTTTGCTTTTTTAACAAGACGGTCAAGATCATTCATCTTCGTTACTAAAATGGTATAAAGCTGATGAGAGGAAGAATGAACATAATTATCAAGCAACGTCTTTGCTGATGAAACATCGCCAACAGATTTCCCAATTTCGGCTAATTTGGCATTGTCATCGCTTCCAAGAAGATAGAAGCCCTTTATTTGAGGGAGATTATTTGTCAAATTAACATATTTTTGGTGAACAATGTTCTCTTCTTTGTTGATTTGCTCGTTTTTGCTATCAAATTCTTGCTTAGCAGCAATCTCTTGATCAAATTTTTCGTTATATATCTCGATGCATTTATGTAAATCATCGATTGATTTTCCAACGCCGTTATTATTGAGGCTTTTAACGTTCATGAGCATCTCTTTCACGCTCTTTTCCATTAATTCAATACCATTTGCCGAAAGAATGTGATTCAATGGATAGCCCTGTTTGATCATTGTCATATAGCGTTCTTTTAAGGAAAGAATCTTATCCGGCAAAACAGAAGTGAGTTCGGTGCAAGTTGTAGGCAAAACATCAAGTAAAACATCGATTTGTTTCACGAGAGTGTCAACTTTGCTTACATAAATGTCTTTCGCTTCCTGATAATGGGCGTTTTCAATTAACCCTTCCGCTTCTTCTAGTTCAGAGTCGATTATCTTAAAAAGCGATGTCATTGATTCTGTAACTGGAGTCAAATCACTTTGTTTTGAATAGAATTTCGCTTTTATTCTGCGGTAATCTTCTTTTTTATTTAATGAAAGATCGCTTACTTCTACTTCGATTTTAAAAATGTTTTTCAAGTCTTCTCTTAGCTTTTCCACATCGTTTTTGTATGTGGCCATTTGTTTTTTTGCCGTTGGCATATATTCTTTGATTTCCGCCCAGCGTTTCTTTTGCAAGGCATCATCAAGACAGTTGACGTTGCTTTGGGCGTTTGAATCACAGCTGTCTCTAACGTCATTGAAACGCATTTGCCACTGTTTATATGTATCTATATAAGTGATGTTCATGTCGGAGATGGCTTTTAGGCGATCGACATAATTTTTGATTTCACCAAAAAGAATGGCGTGTTCGGATTCGAATGTCGCGCTGATTTCTTTAACTTGTTTTTTTAAAACGCTTCGACTGATGATTGTTTTATATAAAAGAATGGAGATTCCAATAAGCGCTAAAACAGAGGCTCCTGCGATAATGGCTATCATGATGATTTCTTCCATAATTACCTCCTCCTAGTTTATCTAACTTGTGATTAATATATTAACACGCATGCACATATGAGCGCGAATAAAAATAAAATTTTTATTTTCATATGCGTGCGTGATTATTTATTTTGTTTTTTGCTTGACTAGGAAAGATCCATTAATTAAAATAACCCATGCGTAAAGGCTAGCAGGCTTCTATGTTTCTGTCTGACGTTATCTAATAAATCAAGTAAGACCGAGCTAACGGTACCGAAACAAGATAACACCCGGGAAATAGGAAAAGCCCTCTATACTTTGTTAACGCAAAGAAAGGAGACATAAATATATGTCAAAATACACTGGATCAAAATGGAAAAAATCCCGTCGTCTTGGTTTTAGCGTTCTCGAAACCGGCGATGAACTCAAAAAGAGAACTTATGGCCCTGGACAACATGGTCAAGATCGCAAAAGAAAACCATCTGAATATGGCGCTCAATTAGTTGAGAAACAAAAACTCAAAGAATTATATGGAATGAACGAAAGACAATTCCGCCGTATGTTCGTCATGGCAAAAGCCGACAAGACAACAGTTACTGGCACTGCTTTCTTCCGTATTCTCGAATCCCGCTTAGACAACCTTGTCTATCGTATGGGATTTGCTCGCACAAGAGCCGCCGCTCGTCAATTAGTCAATCACGGACATGTCACTGTCAATGGCAAGAAAGTCGATATCGCTTCTTACCTTTGCAATGTTGGTGATGTCATCGGATTCAAAGAGGAATCTCCTCTTGCAGTCGTTAAAGCTTCCGTTGAAGGAAAGCCAGCAATCCCTGCTTATGTCACAGTTGATGCTGAGAAATTCCAAGGAACATTCGCTCGTCTTCCAGAAAGAAACGAACTTCCAAAAGAAATCAACGAAGCTCAAATCATCGAATACTACAACAGAAAGTTATAATCTTCGAGAAAATTACACCCTCAATCGAGGGTGTTTTTCTTTTATCAAGAACAAAGAAAAAGGCGGGTTTTGCCCGCCTTAATTTGCTCCATCTTATTCTTGAGTACTTGCCTTCTTTTCAGGAAGGGGTTGCTCAGGATATTTTTTAGTATCAGCCAAATCTTCCTTTGAAGGAAGCTCAGCAAAATTCCATAGATTGTCCTTAAAAGTCGTTTCATCACTATCTTGAGCAGTTTTTTCGTAAGTTGCAAAAGAAACGCTGCTTGAGAAATTCAATGAAGAAACGCCAATCGTTGGAGTATCGTCGCCACTAGCTTCATCATCTTTGAGATAAGATTCATAAACAGAATCGTCAATTGTCAAATCGAAGTCGAGTTTTGATGAGATAATCTTGTTTTCACTATAATTGATCGAATAGTCGAATTTTTTAACTTCAAGGCTGTCGGAAACCTTCTTGGAAATTGTTTTAAGGTCTTCCTTAGTAACGACTATATTAGCAAAAGGACTATCTTCCTCTAATGGTAAGGTAAATTCCCAATCATCAGGCAAGGAATCAATCAACCCATTGACAACATCCATTATCTCTTTGCTAGAGAAAACAACATTTAGAGTATAAAGGTCTCCGCTCTTAGTAGAAATAATATTGTCGCTGAAATCAATATCCGTGGTATTTAAGTAATTGAGCAAAATATCACCAGTCTCGTATTGAGGAAGTTTTTTCTTTGTGTCCCCTTCTTCTTTTTCTTCATCGAGCGAAAGCTGAACATATCCAGTTGGATTTATCGAGAATTTTGCGCCGTCATCTTTGCTGTCGTTGTTATAAACTGAATATCCGGCGGAATCCAACATTTCAAGGATTGGTTTCTGCATAAAAGCCAAAGCTATAGTTGTATCTGATTCATCGCCGTTTTTATCATAATCATCGTAATAGAGACGATCTTTATAGGCTGTGCCTGCATAATATAAGTTTTCAGAAAACGAGAAAGTCTCGATAAGCTTGTTCATTTTCTTATTGGCAGCATCACCGCTATCACTGTTTTTAAAGAAATTAACCAAAGGAGCGATCCCATATTTATCGTAGCCTATATTCATTCCTTCTAGCTTAAGTGCTTGATTTATATCGTCAAGCGAAAGCCCGTCATCGATATAGGCCGATGCATAGGTCAAGGAATCAACGTTGATTATCGCATCCCAATCCGTTTTCTTTATCGCATTATCATCAGCAGCGCTAGATTCGTATTTCTTTCCGGCGACAGTTGCCTTTATTGGCGAAGTGACTGCCTTAAATCCGTTTTGAGAAATTGTATTGGTGACAGCTTTCCTTAAAACGGCAAGATCATTATCAGCATCTTTTTCAACTGAAGTGGAAGAGGAATTACTTGACTTCTTTTCTTCTTCAGATGAATCGACGTTTGAGGTATTGTCAGATTTGTCGGAACTAGACGAATTTTTATCCTGGTTTCCATTATTGCAGGAAGACAAAAGGAAAGTCGCACTTAATAAAGGGAGCATTATTAATTTTCCATTTTTCATCATCTTTTACCTCCAGTAATATTAAAAATTTATTTTTAAATAAATTCAATAGAAATTTTCATTATGATGCAGTTGCGGAATCGCCTCTATGGGCGTTGATGTAGGTTTGATAGGAACTTGAAACGCTTGACCAATTATCTTCATTGTTTAAATCAGCGTTATAAATCGTTGCAGATATCTTTGAGCCAGAGAGGGCCGTAACATTTAAATTGACGGAAATATCAGCTTGGCTAAGAACATATCCAGATATTACGCTTGAATATGAAGATTGAAGAGACATTGTAAAATTCTGCAAAGTGTCATCACCTTTCATCAAAGCATCTATGGCAATAGCCATATCCCATTTTCTTGATGATTCATCGTAACTATATGATGTAATGACTCTTTCTAAGTCCATCGCCTTTCCTGTTGTATCAGTCTTTGTTATCGCGCTTTCTATTTGTGAATAGTAAGTCGTTTTAATATCCATAAGATCTCTGAATAGGAATTTAATGAGATGCGTTGTATCTTCAAGGTATGAAGTATGGTATTTATAGGAACCAGATTTCTTTGAACCGGAATATTCGGTCTTATTCTTAGCTAGATTATATGTTAGATAAACGTAACCACTATTGTCTGAATACGCTTCATTTGTGTTTGGATCAATGTTGTCGTAATAGAGAATACAGTTTCTATAGCTATAGTATGTGCTAAATAAACCACCGCTGTTATAAGTCTCCGTATAAA
>CAVKAU010000250.1:0-2360 GCA_963654035.1 bacterium
GCAAATAAATTAGGGAAATGACATGGGAGAACGGTTGGTTCTAATTCGGTATCATCGAATGTTAGTTCCATATCAACCGTATCACGGTCTAAATCTGCCACTAATTCGTTTGCTAAAGCGGAAAGCCTAGCTTCCGTATAACGGTAAGCGGCCGGTCCATCTCCGTCGATTGATCCATTATTCCCTTGAAAGTTAATAAGTGGATAACGGTAAGCCCAAGGCTGAGACATATGAACTAAAGCCTCATATATGGATGAGTCGCCATGTGGGTGATATTTTCCCATGACGTTTCCAACGATATGAGCGCATTTTTTGGTTGGCTTATCAATCGTGTTTCCCGTTTTCGCCATATCAAAAATTATCCTGCGTTGAACGGGCTTTAATCCGTCTCTAGCATCAGGGATGGCGCGATCTTGAATGACGTCCTTTGCATAAATGGCGTATTTTGCGCCCATCATTTCATCGAGTGTATCGGAAATTATGTTTTCGATTATTTCTTCTTCTTTATTTTTCTTGGCCATAATTACTTCCCTTTCTCGATTTCTTGAAGGAAAGTATCCTCTTCATTGAAAGTGACATTTTCTTCAATCCAATTCCAACGAGCGCTAGAATCTTTACCCATAAGCACGTTAATTCTCTTTTCAACAACCAAAGGATCATCAATCTTAACTCTCATCAAGACTCTCTTCTTTTTATCCATGGTCGTTTCAGCTAACTGACTTGCATTCATTTCGCCAAGTCCTTTGTAACGTTTGATTACGTAACCAGCGCCAACTTTTGTTTTGGCCTTTTCTAATTCTTCATCGGTCCAGCAATAGATATGATTTGTTTGGTTGTTCTTTTTATAAACGCTATAAAGCGGAGGCTGGGCTATATAAACCATGCCAGTATCAATGAGCGGCTTCATAAAATTGTAGAAAAACGTCAAAAGAAGCGTTTGAATGTGAGCTCCGTCTGTATCAGCATCGGTCATGATGATGATTTTTCCGTATTTAGATGCAGAAACATCGAATTCTTGTCCGACTCCAGCTCCGATTGTTTGAATAATTGTTGAAAATTCCGTGTTAGCGATGATTTTATCAATGCTAAGACTATCTGTATTTAATGGTTTGCCACGCAAAGGCAAAATCGCTTGGTGAAGACGATCGCGGCCAGTTTTTGCTGAGCCGCCAGCTGAATCTCCTTCAACAATGAATAATTCATTATTCTTATAGTCTTTTGATTGAGCTGAGGCCAATTTATCGGAAATGATGTAATCTATGACTTTTTTCTTTTGTGCTCCACGAGCGGCTTCTTTGGCTTTTCTTGCAGCATCACGGGCCTCTTTTGAAGCCTGACATTTTTTAATCAGATCTAAAGCGAAGTCTTTATGCTCATTTAGATAATAGGTAAGGAAATTTTGAACGGCATTAGAGACTACTGGAGTGACCTCAGTTGAACCGAGTTTTCCTTTTGTTTGTCCTTCAAAAAGCAAATCAGCTGCTTTCACCGAGATTATGGCTGTGAGGCCTTCTCTGATGTCTGATCCATCCAAAGTCTGATTGGGTTTGATTAATTCGTTTTGCGAAGCCCACTCGTTCAATGTCTTTGTCAAAGCAGATTTGAAGGCCGTTTCGTGCGTTCCGCCATCTCCTGTCTTTACGTCATTGGCGTATGAGATGATATTTTCGCTATAATCTCCGGAGCACCATTGCATTGCGACTTCAACTTCAATTGGACTATTTTTATCGACAAACCACAAAGTTTCGCCGAGCGGTGTTTTGCTTTGTGTCATCGTTTGAACAAATTCCTTCAAGCCATGTTCGGTATAAAAATCATGAGAGTTCCCTGTTTTTTGGTCTTTTAGGATGAAATGAACACCAGTCAAAAGATAACTTTTTTCCTCTAAACGATTGGCGATTGTGTCCCATGAAAATTTAACGTTAGGGAAAATAGTTGGGTCTGGTTTGAAATGCACCAAAGTTCCATGTTTGGTCGTAGTTCCGATAACTTCCAATGGCTGTGTTAATTTTCCGCCATTGCTAAAACCGATATGATAAATCTTTCCGTCGCGGCAAATGGTAACCTCACAATATTCAGACAAAGCATTTGTGACGGTTGCGCCAACGCCATGCAAACCACCAGCAACTTTATAAACCGTGCTATTAAACTTTCCACCGGAATGCAATGTTGTATAAATAAGTTGAACAGCCGGAACTTTTGCTTGTGGATGAATGTCGACAGGAATACCACGACCTTCATCTTCTACGGATATTGAACCGTCTTTTAACATGGTAACGGTTATTTTTTTGCCCCATCCATTTATCGCTTCATCGACGGCGTTATCAACGATTTCCCAAACCAAGTGATGCAAACCGCTT
>CAVKAU010000251.1:0-2544 GCA_963654035.1 bacterium
ATGATGCGCATCTTTATAAGGAAGATGTTGGATTCAATCAAAAGCCAACGGAATTATATATTGAGGAAAAGAAATAAAATGGAAGAAACTTTATCTAAAGAAAACAAACCTTCATTTTGGAAGGAAGTAAAAGAGAAATTGATGACCACGACCAATGGCATGGCCATCGGTCTTTTCGGGACATTGATTATTGGAACTATTCTTGATTTATTTGCCAAAATCCCAGGAATGGCTGAATTATCTACTTGGACAACAGTTATTAAGGGACTGATGGGCGCAGGGATTGGTTTAGGCGTTGCTCTTTCCTTAAAAAAGAATGGCGTTATAGTCGTTGCCTCGATGACGGCTGGGATGATTGGGAACTACGCCTTCTCTTTTAGCGATATGAAAGTAAGCTCGATTAGCGATCCTTTATCATGCTACATCAGCTCGATTCTTTGCTTATTGGCAATCAAATATATCATGAGAAAGAAAACGCCAGTGGACATTATCTTATTGCCATTGGTAGGCTTGGTTTTCTCTCTTTTATATTCTTTCTTACTTGCAAATTATGTTCATTACATCACGATTGGTCTTGGCTGGATCATTGAAAAATCATTTAACGTTGTGCCTTTCTTGATGTGCATTATCATTTCGGTCCTTGTTGGAATGGCTTTGACTGCACCAATATCCTCTGTTGCCTTATGCGTGGCAATTAAGATTGGCGGAACTCCTTTAGCGGCTTATGCGGCCTTAATCGGTTGCTGCACCCAGATGGTTGGATTCGCCGTCCATACAGCAAGGGATAACAAATGGGGCTCTGTTATTGCCGTTGGCATTGGGACTTCAATGCTTCAGTTCAAAAATATTGTCAGAAAGCCACTTGTTTGGCTTCCAACGATTATTGCTTCGGCAATCCTTGGACCGTTTGCTATGATTATGCCTATACAAGATGTTGCTTATTATACGGAAAGTAACAGTATTTCCTCCCTGTCCGTCGCTGGAGGGATGGGCACATCAGGTCTAGTTGGTCCATTAAACGTTTTAGCCGCTAACGATTACAACTGGGTATTGGCAATCGAAGTCGTGGCCTTCTGCGTTATTTTGCCTATCATTCTTGTCTTCTTGCTCGATTTATTATTCAGAAAACTAGGCTGGATCAAAGAAGGCGATTTCTCGCTTAATAGCGATTTATAAAAATCAAAAATCAAAAAATCCATAGGAAAGCCTCATTATTTTAGAAAAAGAAGCTAGGAAACCTTATGGATTTTTTATTAGCAGATTTCGTTTAAAACGCAAAAAGTTTTTACTAAATTACGATTTAGTAATTCGTAATTAACTAAAAATTCCTACGTTTTTATCGAAAAGAGTCATTTGATAATTTCGTTAAATCTTTTTCTAATTATAGCTTTTGTGAATTCTTTTTGACTAGGCTTATAACAATCTAACGATTCAATCAATTTCATTATTTCATCGATATTTATTTTCTTCCTTATTCTCTCGGCTGCTTTGTCACATTCTACATACTCATGAGATTTAATGAATTTATAATAGTTGATTTTTCTGCCGTTACTCAATATAGCAGACGTAGGGAAATCAAATGTTCTAGCGTTCATTTGGTTTATATCACTCAAAACATTTTTGGCCAATTTTTCATCCATTTGAGGAAATAAGCATGAACCACAGTCGAATATTGGGGCTAATTTTACATCATCCGTGTCTTGATTATACAAAAATCCCCAGTTTCCGTTATGCCTATCCCAGTTGCCAATCAAAGCGTCCACAATAAACATATCCCAAAAGTGATTTGACAGTAAAACAGGATCAATCATGTTTTGTTTTTCAATCGTTTCAATGATATCGTTAATATCGGTTCCATAACCATTTGACCTCGAATCGATGATTTGGTTTTTAACGGATGCGAAATCCATCAGTTTATAGCCATCCTTTTCAAAATCCTTGCATGCAACTGCTATTCTTTCGATGCCCTTATACGTAAATTTTCCTAATATTGTTTCCTGACTTTGAATTCCAAGCATATCAAATATATGGCAACCTAAATATTCCGAAACGCAGGAATTAGCATATGATAAATTTTTGTTTTTAGGGGCGTGCGCAGGTAGTTTTAGCATATATAGTTCATCGTTTATGATTATGCTAAGTTTGTTTCCGTTGGCACCGCCATAGGATTTTTTCCTTTGTGGTAAATTAGTAAAATCAACAAGATCCATCGGTTTCCTCCTATGCACTTAAAAATTTGTTTCTTAAATAATCCGCCTGTTCTTTTGAAATAAGATTCTCTACTTCACAAATGTTAATGCTACTATTAGTTTCATACAAATAACAATCATATAAAGGATTTTTCTTGTTTTTCTTTTCCTTTAGGAAATCAATGTCTGTTTGTAAAAATTCAGGCAGATTTTCCTCATAGGCTTGATTGCATGGCACGCGATCCAAGTTCAAAAATTCCTTTACGCTTATATCTAAACAATCGCAGATTTTCAAAATAATCCTAAGCCTGCAGTCAAGTAAATTGCTTTTGCCGGAAAAGATATCAAACAAGGT
>CAVKAU010000252.1:0-5063 GCA_963654035.1 bacterium
ACTTTCTCATCAAGATGTTGGACAAATGGATATGTATGTTCAAATGTATGATGATGTGGAAAAACAAGAAGACGATAATCCCACAATAGGAATCTTATTATGTTCTGATACTGATGAAGATGTCGCAAGATATTCCACTCTTCATATTAACAATCAATTATATGCCGCAAAATACAAAACCTATCTACCCAGTGAAGAGGAATTAAAAAGAGAAATTGAAAGGCAAAAAACTTTCTTTTACCTTCAAAATGGGGATAAAAATAAACGTTAAACTTAATGCAACGCGAGAATTCTAATATTGATTAAAAGAGCTTAAAAAGTTCGTTCCATCTTTTTTAACTTCACCAATTAATGAAAACCCCATGTCATATGAGGTTTTTTTATTACTTTTATGGAATTAATCGTCTTGATTTTCTTTCCCAATGGCCTTAAGAAATAGAATTAATCGAATAATGGTTCAAGTAAATGAACGAAAGGGTACCTTACCGAAGAAATTTACGCTGAAGTAGAAGAAATATCAAAAGAATTTCTTAATTGTTCGAAATTCCTTACTGCCATCGGGGATGAGACGAGACAACATATGCTATTCGAAATGATGAAAATGAAAAAATGCACTGGCGTCCGTGTTGGCGAAATAACGAAGAAAACCAATTTATCAAGGCCCGCTGTCCCCCATCATTTAGCGATAATGAAAGAAGCTGGAATAGTTAAAATGAGGAAAGAAGGAACGATGAATTTTTATTATCTTGGCCCAGAAAATAAGACAATCCATAAATTAGTAAGTACCCTGCAACGTATTGAAAGCCTCTTGAATACAATTAAAGGATTTAGACAAGAATAAAATGGAACTTTTAGAAGCAATTGAAGCAAGGCATTCTGTAAGGTCATATGAAGATAGGCAAATAGAAGGAGAGGTTCTAGAAAAACTTCAAAACAAGATAGAAGAGCTCAATAAAGAAAGCAGCCTTCATATACAACTAGTGCTAAATGAACCAAAAGTGTTCAGTTCATTTTTAGCTCATTATGGCAAATTTGATGGAGTCAAAAACTATGTTGCAATCATCGGGAAAAACGATTCGCTTTTAGAAGAAAAAGCAGGATATTATGGTGAGCAACTTGTTTTGTTTGCCCAAACTTTAGGCCTTAACACATGCTGGGTTGCCTTAACTTATAAGAAGATTAAGGACGCATATAAAATCAATAATGATGAAAAGATGCAACTAGTTATTGCCATAGGCTATGGAAAGACTCAAGGAATGGCTCACGCTAAAAGGAAAACATATGAGCAAGTGACTAACATAAAAGGAGAAGTACCAAGTTGGTTTGTTGATGGAGTCAATGCTGCTTTGCTAGCTCCTACAGCGATAAACCAGCAAAAATTCAAGATTAACTACGATAATGGAGAAGTAACCATCACTGTTGCTATAGCACCATACGCAAAAATAGATTTAGGCATCGTTAAATATCATTTTGAAGTAGGTTCCAAAAGAAAATTTAATAAAGGCGGAGCAATTAGATAAAAAAACAGCCTATTTTAATAAGGAAGAATGGATGCTTAACTAGGAATTATCGCAATCATCAAAAGTTTTTCACATAACCTAAATGAAAATATTGGTCAATTTTCTTGGTAAATGTTGGTCAGTTTTATTAGTTAATCTTGGTCAGTTGTATTGATAAATCTTGGTCAGTTTGATATCATTGCTATATAGGTAGGTGTCAAAAATGAATGAAGCAGTAAACGAAGAAACCTATAAAAGACGAATTATCGATAAAGCAATCGAAAGATATTTAAAGATATTTGGCGCTATTTGCATCGAAGGACCGAAGTGGTGCGGAAAAACATGGACATCTTCCTACCATGCAAAAAGCAATTTTTTCGTAGGCAATCCAGAAGGCAATTTCTCCAATCGCAGACTTGCTGAAATTGAGCCTTACGCAATACTCAAAGGCGAAAATCCTCGACTTATTGATGAATGGCAAGAAGTCCCATCGCTTTGGGATGCAACTCGTGCTTTCGTAGATCAGAAAAACCAAAAAGGCCAGATTATTCTTACTGGCTCATCAACTCCTACTAAGAAGGGCGTTTTACATAGTGGAACTGGTAGAATCAAAGAAATAAGGATGAACACAATGTCCTTATTTGAATCTGGCGATTCTTCGGGAGAAATTTCGTTAGAAGATCTATGTAACAATAAATTCGAAACTAAAATCGTAAGCGAGACAAATTTAGAAAAATTGGCTTATTTGATCATCCGCGGCGGTTGGCCAGGCAATATAAGCGTTGCGGAAGATGATTGTAGCGAGTTGGCTAGAAGCTACATGGATGGCGTTGCTAAAACAGACTTGAATCAACTAGATCATGAAATAGATTACAATGAGCAAAAGGCCAAGCTAATTCTAAAATCCTTAGCAAGAAACGAATCGACGACCGTCAGCAATCAAAATATCTTACGCGATATCATCGAAAATGATGCAAGTTCTATGAGCAAAAACACTTTAGCAAAATATCTAAACGCGTTTGACAGAATGTTTTTGTTCAACAATCAAGAACCGTTTTCTCCAAATCTAAGATCATCATTAAGAGTTAAGCAAATGGAAAAAAGGCATTTTTCCGATCCGGCAATGGCTTGTGCTATGCTAAATCTAACTCCTAAAAAAATGATGAGCGAATTAAACACTTTCGGCTTCATGTTTGAAGGAATGGTTGAAAGAGACTTAGCAATTTACTCTCAAGCAATGAATGCAAAATTATTTCATTATCAAGATTACAAAGATAATGAAATTGATGCAGTTATCGAACTAGAAGATGGAAATTGGTGCGCAATAGAGATCAAACTCGGAATCAATAAAGCAGAAGAAGCGTCAAACCATTTAGTTAAAGTGTGCGATAATATCGCTAAAAATGGTGGTAAAGCCCCAATAATGAAATGCGTTATTTATGGCGTTGGAAATCTTGCCTATAAAGATAAGAATGGGATATACATTGTTCCAATAACCGCTTTGAAGGATTGAATTTAACTGTAATTAAAACTAAAATCTTTAGCTAATTTCTAAGGCTTTTTGGCAAAGACTCATTTTATTTTGTTAATTGTAATCTATCTCCCTTATTTGCATTTTCGTTTGTATAACGTTAAAACAGTCCTGTCTTCCATACATATGATTTATTAATGGAATAACCTTCGTTTTTATGGTTTACGAAGTTCATTAATCGTTTTACGAAGTGATAGATTGCAAGCGCTTACATCTTCATATTAAACTAAGCCCAAATGAAGAATCCAAGCAAATTAGTGAATTAATTGCTAGAAATCTTCATCAAAAAGGAGACCATTAATATGGAAAAAAGAAAACAAAAACAATGTCTTTTGGCGCTTCTTTCCCTCTGTGCATTAGCGCCATCAACAATCTTAACTTCATGTAACAAATCCGAAGATAACAAATCATCTTTAGAAGCGAATGCTGTTACGGGTCTTGAAATAGCTAAGCAACCGACAAAAACGTCTTATTATGTTGGGGAGAAATTCTCTCGTGCAGGAATGGTTGTTAATGCCATTTACGCCGATGGAAGTAAAAAAGCCACATTAAAATACACAATCGATAAAACTGGTCCACTTGCCTTAGAAGATAAAGAAATTATCGTTTCCTATGAAGGAAAGAGTATTTCAATCGCAATAACGGTTACAGAAAAAGAGGTAGAAACACATCTATCTATAAACACGGCTGAGCACAAAGTCTATCGCTTAGAGGCAGAAGATACCACTCTTGGCTCCGAAGCAGCTGGCATCGAAAAAGAGAAATACATAGAAACTCCAAGCGATAAGACAAGTGGAGGAAAATCTTTAGGCAATCTCAATTACGTCGATAACACGATCAACGTAACGATTAAGTCCGACATTGAAGCAGATTTTGCCATTGAAATGTCCATGGCGTATGTGCCTTCGCTTGATTTTGACGCAAACGTAAAAACATATTGGAACGAAGAAGAAATTAAAACCGGTTTTACCGTTGCTAAAGCGGAAAATGCCGAATCTCACTGGTTTGATTGGCATTTATATCGCATCGATGGCTTAAAGCTTAAGAAGGGGTACAACTATTTCCAATTAAAACTTTCAAAAGAAAATCTTTCGGCAAACTATGATTTCTTCAATTTTGAAGTGTCTCCATCACCAATTTCATCTTTGGCTGTTACTAAAACCCCTAAAACTTTTTATAACGAAGGAGATAAATTTGATCCGAAAGGAATGGAAGTAACGGCAAATTATGAAGATGGAACAAAACGAATACTTGATGAATTTGAGTATGAGTATGACAAACATTCAGCTTTAACTGAGGAAGATAAAGCTATAACGATCAAATATAGAGATTCAACTGTTGAACTTCCTTTGAGTGTTACCCATCTAAAAATAGCTAAAGGCATCAAAATAAAAACCAATCCAGCGAAAACGACATATGAGGTAGGTGATTTCTTTGATCCATCAGGTATGGAAGTCGTTGTTATTTACGACGATTCATCAGAAGAAACGGTTACTGATTTTGACTATGATTTAAAGACTGAACTTAAAACCAATGACACGAAAGTTATAATTACGTATTTAACATTTACTACCGAAGTAAATATCATAGTAAATCCACGCGTTATTGCTTTATCTTCAATCAGAATCAAAACTCCTCCTACAAAAACAGCCTATATAGAAGGTGAGATATTCGATCCAACGGGCATGGAGGTTGAAGCGGTCTTTGCCGATAATTCAACCAAAATCATTTTAGGATACGAATATGAAGAAAAACCTTTATCGGTTGATGATGCAGAAATCATTATCACTTATGAAGGAAAAACCGCAACTGTCGAGATAACCGTTACCGCAATAAAAGAACACGTAACCGTTAGTAACACTCAAAATAAGACATATCGAGTCGAAGCAGAAAAAGCAAACTATACTAACACCCCATCAATCGAAAGCGATTCTAACGCTTCAGGCGGAGAAGCGGTCGGAGAACTAAGAAACAACGATATAACCTTCTATATTCGCTCTTCAGTTGAAACCACATTGAATATCTCTTTAGGT
>CAVKAU010000253.1:0-2230 GCA_963654035.1 bacterium
CATCTGTACTCCAGTAAGCGCAATTGTCTCAGCCTCAGATTCGGCCGCATTAACTTGTACCGATGGATTTGTTTTAAAAACTATTGCCCCCCCCGCTAATGCGGATAAGCACAGGGTTGCAATGCCAGTTCTTCTAACGAATGAACGATGTCTACTTTTCATGAGTAGCCTCCTTGATTTATTTTGCTAGATAAAGCTCCAGCCGCTTTTGTTACTTAAATAGTAAAGCGCTTACATTTATCTATCAATGAACAAAAAATGCATTAAATTGTGCTAAAAAGATTTTTTAGAGTTGTTTATTTCTTTTTTCAATAGTATTATTCATTTATGAATGACAGTAGAATTTTAGTGCTTAATTTGGAGAACACCGTTTTAAACGGTGCACCCGTGTTTACGCAAAGTGCCCGTAACGAAGACGTTCCTTTGCATGCACATACATATATTGAGTTTTTTTATGTTTTTGATGGACATGGCGAAGAAGAGTTAAATGGGGAGAAAAGACATCTAGTTCGTGGCGATGGATGTCTCCTTCTTCTTGATGACAAACATAAATTCTATGAAACGAAAAATGATGTTTTCTTCAGAAGAGATATCTTGATTTCCACTTCTTTTTTCAAGGAAGCATGCAATTTCTTCTCTCCTTCTTTGTATGAGGACATCTCAAACGGAAAATATTCAAGAGAGATAACTCTTTCCTCGGAAGATATATCTTCAATCGAAAACTATGTCCCTTCTCTTTTTCTCGATCCAAACTCAAAAGAATATCTTCTTGCCGCTAAGCTCATAACGACATCATTAATAAATTTAGTCGTTTCCTACAACTTCAAAAAAGCCTCGCCAAACGTTCCAGAATGGCTCTCGAATTTAGCGACTAGATTATCAACTTACGATAATTTCAAATATGAATTATCCGAACTCATCGAAGACTTGGCTTATACGCCTGATTATATAAGAAGAATGTTCAAGAAATATTTTGGCATGACGATGACCGATTTCTTCAATCAGCAAAAGATAAATTATGCGTATTTCTTGTTAAAGAAAACAGATGTAAGCATTGAAGAAATATGCGAAAACATCGGATTTGATAATATTTCTTATTTTTATAAATTATTCAAAAATATAATGCACGTCACTCCAAATAGAATTAGAAAAGAAAATAACCCAAATAGATAAAAACGCTCATTTCCTTGAGCGTCTTCTAATCAAATTATTCTTTTAATAAAGTCGCCGCATCTTCATCCAAATAGATATAGACATCATTTTCTTTTAAATTCAATGCACTTGCAGGGCAGGAAGGGATGTATTTGCCTTCGAGCATTGTTTTTATTGCTTCAGCTTTGTTTTTGCCGGTTGCAATCAAATATATCTTCCTTGCTTTAAGGATTGTTGAAAGGCCCATGGTGATGGCTTTTGTTGGCACATCTTCGACATTTGCAAAGAACCTAGAGTTGTTCTTAATGGTGTTTTGGGTTAAGGAAGTGATGTGGGTTTTGCTATCAAGCGAAGTATTTGGCTCGTTGAAAGCGATATGACCATTTTCGCCAATGCCAAGAATTTGAATGTCAATTCCTCCTGCTTCTTCAATTAGATCATCATATTTAGAGCAATTTTCAGTTGATGGGAAATGATGTGAATTGGGTTCAAAATCCAAATATTTGAAGAGATTCTCATTCATGAAGTAACGGTACGATTGATCATTTGTAGCATCTAAACCGCAATATTCATCTAAATTGAACGTTTTGATGTTTTTGAAAGATACCTCTTCTTCTTTTGATTGTGTTATCAATGATTTGTATAAAGGAAGAGGGGTGCTTCCAGTTGCAAGACCAAGAATCAAATGATCGTTTTCTTTTATATCCTTCAATATTTCCTTAGCAATTTCTTCACCAATTTCTTCTTTTGTTTTTTTGATTATGACTTTCATTTGATAACCTCCTTGCCATTTATGAAAACTTTCTTAATGTTTAATTCATTGTCCAGAATAACCAAATCTGCAGATTTGTCCTCTTTAATCGAGCCAATTTCATCAAACATCCCAATACGCTTAGCGGGATTTTTGGTGTATACGTCTACAGCTTTTGCAATTTCGATATCTAAAAATCTTGCAAAATTCTTTAATCCAGAAAATGCGTCCAGGGATGAGCCGGCTCTTGTTGTTGTGCCTTTAATGAAACAATCCCCATCTTTTACGGTGATATTTTGCTCTCCAAGCTTATAGTCTCCATTTGGA
>CAVKAU010000253.1:2240-3192 GCA_963654035.1 bacterium
AGCGCACATAAGGGAATCGGTTATTCCAACAATATTTTCAATTCCCTTGTTTTTTACTAGGAATCTTACAATTTCTGGATCGACATGTTTTCCATCAAGAATGATTTCATTATATACGTTTGGGATTGATAGTGCGGCATATGTGATTGTCAGATTGTGGTGATTAAATGGAGCCATGGCATTAAACGTGTGTGTAAAGGATGTCGCGCCTTTTTCTATTGCCATTTTGCATTCTTCGTATGTTGCGTTAGAATGGCCCAGGCTAACATTTACTCCATCGTTTTTAAGATATTCGATGAATTCGAGCGAGTTGGGGAGCTCAGGGGCAACAGTTATGTACTTGATATGATGACCACTTGCATCTTGGAGACGTTTGAACAAAGCGATATCGGGATTTCTTAAGTATTTTTCTTCATGTGCTCCACGGTATTTCGATGAAAGAAATGGCCCCTCAAGATGGATTCCTTTAATTATTGGAAAATCATCAATGCTCTCATTTATCAATGATAGTTTCTCAATAAGACGCTCTTCACTATCAGTCATCACGGTTGCCATAACCGAGGTCACTCCAGAAGAAACATAAAAGTCGCAAATACGCTTGATGTCTTCTTTCGAATTTATCGTATTGAAATCAAAATGCATCGCGCCATGCGTATGAACATCAATTAAACCGGGGATGAGATATTTTTTTTCTTTGTCTTCTTTACCAATTAACTCAATCTCACTTATTTTCCCCGAAAAAGAAATATTGCCAAGATGAAATTCATTATCAATTAGAATATTTACGTTTTTTATTTCCATATACGTTCAATCCCAGTGTCGAATTGTGCCAATTATTTGCTTGACTACATTGTGAACTTTTTTTAAATTCATTTCAAATTTATAAATTAAGATCAGTAATGCTTATACCTCTAAAGATGTTTTCTCAATTAAAAGATATATGCCTATACCC
>CAVKAU010000254.1:0-2296 GCA_963654035.1 bacterium
GATAAGTTTTGTTTTTTAAGAGTAATTTTGTGTGCACTCTTTCATCGGAATCCAAATGATACATGCTTGATGGAAACGGTTTAAAAATAAAAGTTAGGCCAAAGATAATCAAAGCCAAAGGCGAAGAAATGAGAAAGAGGAAGAGATATCCCTTATATCCAATTAGGTAACATTCGGCTAAATAACCAGCCAAAGGCGAAGCAAGCATTGCTACCAGTGGGCCATAAAGACAAACATGCCCATATTTGCTTTTTTCCGCAACATTGATATCAGAAGAGCAAGAAACGTTAAAAGAAAGGAAAGCCCAATGTAAACCCATCAAAATAGACGGAAAAATCAAAAAAACCGAAAATAGTCGGTAAAACTGGCCTGAATTTATGATATTGCCATTACTATCAAGACCATTTGGAAGAAAAATGCCAAGTAAAGAAAGGGCGATAATGCAAATAAAAGAGAGAAGACTTATCTTTCGCATTATCTTTAAATTCTTCTCTTGATGAGAAACGAGGAAAGAACAAATGAATATGCCTATTGCCGCACCAAAAGGAGGAAGAAACAAAGAAAAGGAAGACATCAATTCATTCCAAGCTAGCATATTTCGACATTCATTAAGAAAAATCGTCAAAAAAGAAATGATCATGCCTTCAAAAAGACACACAAAAACATAGAAGAATTGCGCTTTGGCCGTTTCTTTTTTATTTATCCTATCAAGAAAAAATGTCGAATGCATATTTATCACCTTAATTAATATAATAAAAATGATGGGATTTGCTAAGATAAAATACACATTTCTTCATGAATAAATGATAGAATCTTTTTCATGACTGAAAGAAGAATGAAATTAGGCCCCAAATCAACGATGAACGCCTGCTTCATTGGCTATATCGTTCAAGCGATCGTTAATAATTTCGTTCCTCTTTTATTCGTTACCTTCCAAAAAACATACGATATTCCTTTAGCCAATATCACATTGCTTATCACTTTAAATTTTGCCATTCAGCTATTCATAGATTTGGCTTCGGCCTTTTTCATCGATAAAATCGGCTATAAAACTTCGATAATCATCGCTCATGTTTGTTCGGCGTTAGGGCTCGTAATGCTCACTTTCTTGCCTGATTTAATGGCAAATCATTTCATTGGCATTCTTCTTTCCGTTATCGTCTATGCTATAGGTGGCGGTTTAATCGAAGTATTGATCTCTCCGATTATGGAAGCGTGCCCTTCCGAAAACAAAGAAAAAGCCATGAGTCTTCTTCATTCTTTTTATTGTTGGGGACATATGGGCGTTGTTCTTCTTTCAACTGCCTTCTTTGCTCTTTTTGGCACATCTTCTTGGAAGATTCTTGCGCTTATTTGGGCTTTAATACCTCTATTGAACTTAATACTTTTCATCTTTGTTCCTATCTACCCTCTTACTGAGGAAGGAGAAAAAGGCGCAAGCATTATTGAATTATTCAAGATGCCCTTCTTTTGGGTGCTAATGCTAATGATGCTTTGCGCAGGCGCTTCTGAACAAGCTATTTCTCAATGGGCTTCGACATTTGCTGAAGAAGGTTTGGGAGTTTCCAAAACGATTGGTGATCTTGCTGGGCCCACTTGTTTTGCTTTTCTTATGGGAAGCTCACGTCTAATATATGGGAAATTCGGACATAAGATGAATCTTGATCGTTTTATGGTTGGGAGCACAATTCTTTGCATTATTGCCTATTTGGTTATCTCTTTTGTTGATATCCCTGCTATTGGCTTAATTGCTTGCGCGATTGTTGGATTTTCCGTTGGCATTCTTTGGCCTGGCACTTTTTCAAAGGCTTCAAGCACGATTAAAAATGGTGGAACACTTCTATTTGCGATGCTTGCTTTAGCAGGGGATGTCGGTTGTTCCCTTGGCCCAAGCGTTGTTGGTTCCTTCTCCTCTTTATTTGATAACAATTTCCATATTGGCATTCTTACTGCCGTTATTTTCCCATGCTTAATGTTATTGAGTCTTGTTTTATGCCTTTTCAAGAAGAAAAAAAGTGACCCCATTTCGCGTTAGATGATCACTTCTCAAGAATTTCTTTTCTTATTGCTAAGCAAGCTTTTCTAACTTCTTTTATTCCTTTGGCTTTTACTTTTTTCCCATCATTGAGATAGAAAATAATTGTTCCAGATTTGTATAGTCCTAGGTTAAATCCGCCTCTTTTTCCACCACCGCTTCCATCAGAGATATAACGAATATCTTTTATATCCTTATAGGGTATTTTTCTTTCATTAAAGGCTCTTATTGTAACGAATGGATATTCAAGTGTAATCGCAT
>CAVKAU010000255.1:0-5897 GCA_963654035.1 bacterium
TTATAAACATCCCAGAATCTATAGGCCCAGTATGTTGAAGCGTTATCGTAACTAGGCGTGAACTCTTCGGCATAAATCATGATTACCGAATCAATATAGCCATCACCATCGGTATCAAATTTTTTCGTTGAATCGTTACCATGCGCTTTCTTATAGGCGGCGATGGATTTCTTTAAAGCAACGGCTGCAGGCCTTCCCTGATTTGAATCGCTGCTCTTTTTGCCATAAGAGTTATAAAAACTACGGGCAGTGGTTCCCATCGAAACAGGATCAGAGTAGGTGAATTCTAGTTTTAATTTGCCATATGAGGATTTCTCATAGAATGAGCCAAGAGATTCCCAATAGGACGTGTCTTCGGCCTTTCCTCCGCAAAGAGTTTGAATTTCTTCTAATTCAGTATTTGTGAATGTTTTATCAGTGAAAGTGACAGGAACGACTAAAACTGGCTGCGTTCCAACTGATGGAGTGTTTAAATCAATATCAGTTAAACCAACGTTTTTGTTTGCAACATAATTGTAATCAACATTCTCATCGGAATAATTCGTATTCCATTCGCCGTCGCTTTTTGATGAAGATGAAGACTGACTTGAAGAAGATGAATATTCAGATGAAGTATTTGAAGAAGTGTCGTTTGAGGTGTTTGCTGAACTTTCTGAAGATGCGCTTTCTGCTGATGAGTCTTCTTTAACTTGACTTGAGTCTTCCTCTTTTCCTGAAGAAGAATCCTTTTTGGTGCCGATACACGAAGATAACATGACTATGCTACCAAGACTAAGAACTAATAATAGATGTTTTTTCATTTGCTCCATCTCCTTTTTTTCACGTGAGTTATTTTATTAAAAATAAGTGGAGAGAAAAACAAAAATGATAAAAATGAATTATCTTTTTACGATTAACGATAGATTAGGTAACAAAAATATATGATTATTAGTGTATTATTACATTTTTCAATGTATTGAAATTTCTTCTTTTTAATGCTAAAAACGTGGCTTTTTGCTAGAATTTTACTCGAAGGAGAGATTTATGATAAATTTCAATTCGGAAACAAACGTTTTTCATCTATTTAATAAGGATATGTCCTATATCATCCATCTAAATGGATTTGGACGCTTGGAAACCCTTTATTTCGGTGAGCGTTTGAACGATACGACTGACATCATTAAAAGCAGAGTTATCTATCCAGATAACACATATTTAGATAAGAAGATGTCGATAATGACGCCAACACCTGCTTATTTCTATCCGGAGACATTACAAGAAATATCTTCGCACGGTCAAGCAGATAAACGTGACGCACCAATAATCGTTCAACATGAAAACGGCTCCTACCTTACCGACTTTGAATACGTTAAGCATAAAATCTACCGTGGAATTAAGCCGCTAGACTCTCTTCCTTCCCTTGACGCACCATTGCTACGTGAAGAAAACGTTTATAATAAAGATAACGTTGATACGCTTGAAATAGTCCTTAAAGATATAACATCAAACGTTTATTTAACGGAATATATTTCCATTTATCGCGATAAAAATATCATTGCAAAATCTTTTAGAATCGAAAATAAAGGAAAGAAAATAAAACTCTTACGCGCTTTCTCGATGCAGCTTGATTTACCTACGTCAGACTATTATCTCCATCATTTTTATGGGGCGTGGGCAAGAGAAAGAAAAGAAGAAATAAGCAAGATTCATGATGGAATTCAGGAAATTTCTTCGAATAGAGGAAAATCTTCCCATCAAGAAAATCCATTCTTCTTCATCACAAAAGAAAAAGATAATTATGATGCAGAGGAAACATATGGCTTTAACATTCTATATTCTGGCAACTGGAAAATGAGAATGGAAAAGACGATGTACGGCACATTGCATATCGTTTATGGCATCAATGATGAGGATTTCAAATTCGTGTTAGGAAGAAACGAATCATTTATTACTCCTCAAGCTGTTATTGCTTATTCAAAAGATGGCATTGATAAGATGTCTCAATCTTTTCATTCCTTAATTAAAGAAAATATTCAAACGGATAAACGAGAAGAAAAACGCCCATTGATTTTTAATTCATGGGAAGGATGTTTCTTTAATTTCAACACGGATTCGCTTATTGCATACGCAAACGAAGCAAAGAAGATTGGCATTGATTTATTTGTTTTAGATGATGGATGGTTTGGCGAAAGAGAAAATGATTCTTCGTCTTTAGGCGATTGGCAAGTAAATGAGAAGAAGGTCGATTTACATAAATTTGTCGACCATCTAACTTCAATTGGCTTAGATTTTGGCATCTGGTTTGAACCAGAAATGATCTCTTCGAACTCTAAGCTATTCTCCGCTCATCCTGAATTTGCTTTGGGATATGACGAAAATAAGGATTGGATGACCCTAGAAAGACATCAATTGATTCTTGATTTCACGAATGATGAAGTGGTTGATTACATTTTCGATGAAATTTCAAAAATCCTCGACGAATACCCCGTGAAATATGTTAAGTGGGACCATAACCGTAACATGGCCGAACATTATTCTTCCTTCCTTGGATACGAAAAACAGGGGGAAGTTTATCACCGTATGACTTTAGGATATTACAAACTCTTATCTAAGCTTCGCATAAAATATCCAAATGTCTTCTTTGAAGGATGCTCGGCTGGTGGAGCAAGGTTTGATTTAGGAACTCTTTATTATGTCCCGCAGATTTGGACTTCTGATGAGACAGACGGTGCCTCAAGAGCGGAGATTCAATACTACACTTCCTTAGGCTATCCTCTCTCTTGTATTTCCTCCCACGTTTCTGCCTCGCCACAAACTTCCTATAAAACGAAAGTTGATGTTGCCTTGTTTGGCACCTATGGATATGAAATGAATCCAACATTATTAAGCGAGGAAGATTTGAAGATTCTTAATCAAGGAACTTCGATTTATCAAAAATTCCATAATGAAATCATCATAAATGGAACCTTATATCATCTTTCTAATCCTCTAAATGAAGACCAAATGTCCATGATTTCCGTTTCTAAAGACAAGAACAAGGCTATGGCTATCTTCTTTGAAAGAAGTAATCATACCTGGTATCTAGATTATTGGAAGTTAAAAGGTCTTGACCCTAAAAAGAGATATATGGTTATTCTTGATGGGGAAGAAAAAGGAACATATTCCGGCGAATATCTTATGAAAGCAGGATATTTCCTAATGGATTTCTTTAAGAGGCAAAATAAAACGCATCTGCTTCTATTGAAAGAAACGAATTATTGATTAATTGGAAGATGTTGATTCATCTTCCTTTTTCTTAAAGATTTTATTTTCTAAGCGCGGATAGAAAATAACGGTTGGCGCAAAAGCTACAATAGCAATCGCTGATACGACAATTCCTACCATCAATCCTTTGTCGTTATAAACGATTTTGATTGTATGGGTGCCTTCTTTTTCATCTTTTAGGGATATGGCAGTAAAAATATCAAAACGTGTCATCGTTTCTTTTTTCTTACCATCTAGATAGACAGAGAAGTTTTTATCATATGGCAAAGTGAAAAGGAATTCTTTGCTATCCCCTTTAAGGGTGAATTCTCCTTCAAAAGATACTGAAGACAAGCCATTTTTTTGCTTAAGATTGTTTGCTCCGCCTTCTTTGATGGAAGATAGATACTCTCTTAAAACTGACAAATCTTCGTAATAGACTTCAGGATTTAAGACAACCGTTCTGTCTTTATCGGTGTTGGCAATTTCTAAAGTATGGGTTGATCCTGTTTTGGCATTAAAGGAGTGAATTCCGGCATGCCAATAATTTCTAATCGTTATTGGGTAACCATCAAGATAATAATAAAATCCGCTAGTCTCTGATTGCTCATGAATGTATAAAGTATTGTTTGTGGCCTCCGAAGGAATCGTGAATGTATAAGTTATTCTTGCTCCTTTTTCAAGAAGGAAAGTCGTTCTTCCGAATTCATCAGTCGATGATAACTTCGCTTTGTCATTTTGCGTTTTAACCGATGTATTGATTTTGTGGAATATTTCCTTTTTGTTGCCGGATTCATCAAGTATTGATCCATCCATCTTTTTAAACATTTCATTTTGATATTCAAAATGATCGTACCAATATGTGTTTTGATAACCTTCTTTTTTAGTTCCTTGCGAAACGTAGGTAGAAGAAGATGAATCAACGCAAAAGCCTAACGGAAGAGCGTATTGATTCTCGTAATACGTGTAAGTTACATCATTTACTTCTTTGCTGATATCCATTTTCTTAAAAAGATTTAGCGATGAATCATTGTAGATAAAGTTAGGCTTGTCTCTACTCGTACGCCCATTATCAATTAAATATTTTATGCCAACAAAAGAATTTATTGCTTCGGTTGAACCAGCATCATAGGCTTCCCAAAAGCCATTATTATGAAAACCGATTCTTTTCATGTATCTAGCGATATCTTGTTTTTCGGTGGAGGAGAAATGACTTAGGCCATTATAGGAAAAGAAAAGGGGGTTGTTATTGATTTGATTTCCTGAACCGCTGCGATTAAAGGTGCTCTCCATTCGATATAAGGAAGAATCATTTTCTTTTACAGCATTAAAAACCGGTGATAGCTGATCGTCACTAAGATATGTTCCATATGGCTGATACGTTTCATCATCAACGTTAGCTTTGATAACGTTATAGCCTCCGCGATATGAAGAAATTAGAGTTAAGGCAAGAAGCGTTGCCTCCACAACAAGAGATATATGCTTAGGAACTTTGATTTTTTTGATATTTGCTAAAAGAATAAATAGGAGATAAAGCGAAATAATCGCCAAAGAAATGATAAAGATAGTTAAGGAAATGGTTGATAAAGAATAGAAGATTGGCTCAGTATCTTTTTCTAGCCCATTTTTAATAACTGAAGTGATTAACGGAAGAATTACCGCCGAGCTTATTGCTGGAATGGCCACGCCCCAAATATGCGTATCTTCCAGATTGGCCATTTCTTTTAAGGAAATGTAACAAAGATAAAAACCAATGATGAATGAATATCTCGTGGGGAAGAATGTTGGTTCTCTTCCACCATGGAACAAGGCATTTAAAACACTAGAAATTGAAACGATGAAATAAATAAAAATAAGCGACCCATCTATGACTTTTTCGCGCCAGGAATACTTTTTGTTAGCAAAATAAATCTGAGCAAAGATAAGCGTGACGACGGAGACAAACATCGTCATATAACCGGTATTTCTCGATATTGCGCTATGACTGACGTAATTGTTTTCTAACAATCCTTCAATAAAAATAGTCCAAGAGAAGAATTCCCTATCAGGAAGTTTCAAAGTGGCTTTTGTTCCATCAAAATGCAAGAAAGCGCAAATCCACGAGCATGAAGCGAGCAATCCACCAAGCAAAGAAAAGATGATGAATCTAATGATATATTTAATCCTTGTTTTGCTGTCCCATTTCATGAAAACGGCTTTGAATAAAAAGAGAATGACTAAATATAGGCAAATCATCGCGCCAATATACCAACTAGTAAGTAATGCATAGCCTAAAGAAAGAGGATATAGCCAACATTTATTTGTTTTTTCTAACATTTCAAAACCTAATGTAACCAATGGAAGAATCATCAACCCATCAAGAAACATGAAGTTAAACATATAAACGAAAGCATAGCTAATTAAGCCATAGGCAATAGAAAAAGCTAGGAAGCCAAGTCTTCTCTTCTTTGATACATATCTAGCAAGAAGATACATGTTTCCAGCTGCAAAAGACATTTTGATGATGGAAGTATAAAAGAAGAAAGCTGGAATATCAGCTGATGATATAAAAACAATAAACAGATTAAAAGGAGAAGCCAAATAATAAGTGAACAGGGATTGGAAATCTCCTCCAAAGACTTTTGAAAGGGAATAAATGAGATTCCCACCATTTTTTAAAGCGTCTTGGTAAGTTC
>CAVKAU010000256.1:0-2872 GCA_963654035.1 bacterium
GCCCGAAATTATCGTCTCTGGTCCAGACTGAAGTTCCGCTAAGATATAAGCTACTTCTATAGGGTGTTGAATGTACGGTTCACCAGAGCGGCGAAAAACTCCGCTATGCTTCTTGGCCGCCAATTCGTAAGCTGACTTAATTAAATCGCGATCTTTTTGGTCTTTGATATAGACACAAAAAAGATCGTGAAGATCGTTATAGGTGTGCATCGGATACCCGCCATTTGGCAATAATTTTTCTTGTTTGTCGTTAATTTGTTCACTCATACGTAATAATTATATAGCCTTAGCGGAAAAAATGATATTTTAGATAGCTCTTTCAGCCATTAAATTTAAAGTTAATTTGCCTTTGTATTCGTTTAATTTGAAAGAAAGCGATAAATTGACTTTTTCGTCAGTCTCAAAAGAAGTTTCATTCAACGAGAATGAGAAAATTTTAGTGTCTTCGCTAAGTTTTATTGATAGGTATTGTCCGTTCTTAACGTACGTAAAAGTCGCAGGGTTTAAACCTTTAAGCAAAAATTTAGGAGCATCCCAAGACATTCCAAAAGGTGCTAAGGCTCTAATTGTGCGATAGCTTTTCATATTGCATTCTGACAAAGAAATGTCGATAAAATCATTCTTTTTTGTCATAATTTTGTGTTTTAAAGCGAAAAATATGTAATCTTTTTTGAAACTTTCAAAATCTTCTTTCTTAATTGAGCATCCACCGGCGAACGGATGACCGCCTTTGGATAAAAGTGGTGTTTTCATAGAAGAATACGCTTCTAAGATGTTCATTCCTTCTAAAGACCTCAAAGATCCAACAAGTAATGACGGTTCCTTCTCTTTTTCAGAGAAAACGGCTATTGGCTTTTGGTAGGCGTTTAAAAGTCTCGCCGCCAATAATCCATTCAATCCTTCAGGAAGGTTTGTTTGAATGACGATTGCGGCGTCGCTAGGATTTAAATTCAAGGAATCAGCTGCGTTTTTTGTCAGTTTTTTTCGCTTTTCATTTTGTTCATTGATCCATGTGGCAACTTTTTCGCCGTATTCAGCATCATGGGCGCTAAAATATTTGATTAGGCGATTAATTAAATTTCCTTTTTCGATACGTCCAATTGAATTGATTTTAGGAATAATTTCCATTTGAAAAACCGCTTCATCGAAATGCTTATTTGCCGTCAACATCGCGAATTCTTTGTACTGATGCTTATTCATTTTTTCAAGCATGAGTCTAACGATTTCACGATTATATTCAAGCAATGGCATCATATCGCTAATCGTAGAAACCGCGCCTAAGCACATAAGATAATCATCGACACGATTTAATAAAGCACACGAGAATATAAACGAAAGATATCCTGCAGAAATGTCTACCTTTCCATAATTAACAGTGTTTGGGTGAATAATAATTTCGCACTCCGGTTGACAATCGTCGAATTCATGATGGTCAAGAATTATCACATCGATGCCAACTTTTTTCGCTTCAATCAAAGCATCGTGAGCGGTTACGCCATTGTCACAAGTAAAAATCAGCGAATACCCTTTGCTTTTGATTTTTCTCACATTATCAACGGTAAGTCCATAGCCATCTGTATATCTCGATGGCAAATATCCTTCGGTTTGTAAGCCAAATTCTCTAAAAGATGAAACTAAAATCGAGGTTGACATCACTCCATCTGTATCATAGTCTCCATAGACTAAAACTCGGCCATTTGCTTTTTTGATGAGTTCGAGTTTCTTTATGGCTTCTAATATTACAGGATTTTCATTTAATAATGGAATATTCGAAAAAGAAGGAGGAAGAGATAATCTCTTATAATCCTCCTTCGTAATCCCATAATGTTTGCAAAGTCTTTCGATTAAGTCTTCCATTAGTCGTTAATTCCAATAAAGGTTGCTTCTTCTGGCTCGGAGCTCTTCTTCTTTGCGGCCTTGGATTTATCAGAACGTGGTCTGTTATTCCAACTCTCGCGAACGGATTTTTTGATTTTCATCAAAGTTTCGCTCGCAAAGACGGAAGACGACGAAGTAACGGTGATAATCAAGGCTAAAGCAAGTAAAATGCTTATTCCAAGCCCTAAGAACATCGTTCTATAAACAGATGGGGCAATGCCGATGAAAGGTAAGAACATGCCTAATCCAACAAGGGAGAAAATAATGATGTCTCCAGCGGATTGAGAGTTAGCACCGATCAAAGATGAATTTCTGAAAGCCAAGGAGTCTTTGTTTTTCTCACGGCTGTCCTTAACTAATTCTTTTTCTTTGTTGAATAGATATAAGGCAAGGAACTCCACGATAAAGAAGGCACTAATTATCGCAATACCAATAGTTGGCGTTACGGCAATTCTCGTTAAAGCAAAGAATCCGGTAACTATAACGCTATTTGCAAGAGCGAATATAGTTGAAGATAATGAACGAGAAAGGCGGAATCTAAGCCAATAATATACAAAGATAGATGCAGCCGCAACGCTGATAGCGGCATAAACAGTGCCTAAATCAGGGCTTCCAGCTTGATAAACAACACGGTTGGCACTAACAATGATGTCATCTGCGTTAGCGTTCTTAGAAATAACATCTTCTAAGGCAGCTTTCAGGGATACGTCTTTTGCCGATCCGTTGACTGTAAATGCATATGTTGTTTGTTCATCCAAATAAGTACTCAAAGAAATGTCAAAATGATATACATCGTATTTATTGATTTCTGAATCATCGTTGATTGAAATTGTCGTTTTCTCTAAGACGATATCGCCAACAACGTATTCATAAAGTGTTTTTCCGTTGTATTCAATCAAATTAAGAAGGCCATCGCGTGCATCATCAAGAGTAGCCATAGTTTTCGTTGCCTGAGAATTGCTATCAACGCGATATTCAATCGATATTGATGTTG
>CAVKAU010000257.1:0-2666 GCA_963654035.1 bacterium
CTCAAGCCTCGTTTCAAGTTATTTTAGCACTTTAAGAGCATTCTTGAATAAGTCAATTGCCAAATAATCAAGATTGTCTTATTTCGACTTGAAAGTGATATTGCCATCAGAAAAAGACATATTTTGTTCTAGGTTATTATATTTGGTATTGTAGGTAGCTTCGCTAGGAAAACCAACTTTTCCTATCGCTCTTGTATCGATATACGTTCTTGTATGAAGGAAATAATTATCTAATGATTTGTCGTTTATGGTAGTTTTAGCGGTGATTTTTGAATTTTTAGCACAAATATCCGTTACTTCGTGTAAAAGATTTGCACCTCTTGTTAAGGATGTCGTGACCTTTTGAACTTTCCCAGTTTTTAAATTATCTCTAATGGCCATAAGTGTTCCTAAAGCAAGAATAAACCCTGGGATATAATCAAGCGGGACGCCATTAAGGTTAACTGGATTTTCTTTTGTTCCATTTCTAATTGAAAGGCCGGTTATATCTTCTGCTAAAGGTGCCCAGCCTGGCCTATCTTTCCAAGCAGTATCCGAAAAACACATAAGATTGGAGTAAATAATGTTTGGGTTTATTTTTCTAATTTCTTCCTCAGAGAGGCCAAATTTGTCAAAACAGCCATTTTGATAAGAATAGGTTATGACGTTCGCTTCTTTGATGAGTTCCTTTATTCTTTCAAGATCTTCTTTTTTGTTTAAATCCAATTGAATTGAATCTTTTCCGGCCCAGCCATCAAGTTCAAGCATGGCTTGCTCTTGCTCTTTGAAAGATCCTCTTCTGACTAAAAGCACATCCGCACCATATTCAGCAAGAATTCTTGAACAAGCTGGACCAGCAATAATATGCGTTAGATCAAGAACTTTTATTCCACTTAGTGGTCCTTTTGCTAGAGAATCTGATAATTTCATCTTGGATGATGTTCCTGTTTCTTCAAATCTAATCAAAGGCATTTCATTTACTGCTTTTCCAACGGCAGTTTCATTCCATTCTTCCTTTGAACGAAGCACACAAGCGCAAGCCCCACAGTTAAATGCAAGTTCCTCAAGTTCTTTCGAATCCCATTTTGCCACTTCTTTTTTGAGATAACGAATATCTCTCTTCGTCGATAAAAGAGTGAATTTGTCATATGGTTTGCTTAGCTTCATTCCTTCAACGAGTTTCTTTTGCTGGGATTGGTAATAAGTATGGAAGGATATATAGCGTCCATCTTTCGTTTTGTATTTATAGAAAGAGCCATTTATCGCATTATCCACTCTAATCGCTGAGGCAAGGCGTGATTTTTTGAATTCTTTGTCGTAATAATTAGCCATATAAAGCCTTATCGCCTGTAAACCAGCATAAGAAACATCGCAGTATATCTTGTTATCTTTTATATCGTCTCCCCTTAGCTCACCGATTTCGCTAGCAAGGTTACTTGCAAGTGACAAAATAGCCGCTATCGTTGATGTTTGAGGGATTTTTTCATCTAAAAACAATTTATCTACTGCTTTCTTCCTTAACTTCGCTAAAACAAAGGCGATAACATTTGGGAAAGGGTTTTCCACTAAATAGTTTTTCTTAAATTCTTTTTCGCTAGCTTCGTTATATATGAAAGTAACTGGCAAGGTTGAATTGATATCAAGCAAAGATGAAAGATAATCGTAAATTTGCTGCGCTTCAATGGCTTTTTTCTTTAACACTTCTTTTGTAGACATTACTCGTCTCCTTATGTACAAAACTAACTGATATTCTAAGATATAAGTAAAAATTTATCAAATTAAATAAAATGAGCAACGAGGTTATATTTTTCATCAGAAACTCAATTGTACAACGTTGACTGATTTTATATAATTTTATATAATATTCATCAAGGTAATAAGGTATATAATAAATGAAAAACAAGATTATTAAAACACTAATTCTTGCAAGTGCAGTCCTTTGCGGTTGCAGTAGCAATTCCAAAGTTGATGGAACTTTTTATTTAGGCGATGGTTTTACGAAGAAGAACGCTGTCTTGATCAACTATTCTATGTTTAAAACGCTTGAGGAGGGCGCGAAGATATCAGGGTCAATTTCCGTTCAGGAAAACACTGTTATTGCCGATTCCTACACTTTAGCATATACATCTTCATCTCCTTTATCTGCTTCTTCGTATACGGAAAATGTTTTATGTCAATGGGATAAGAGCCTAATAGAAGCCAATAAGGATGGAGCCAAATTTGAACTGACGCTTAATTTAAAGGCGGTTTTCCCATCAACCACCGAAGAAGGAACGACTTATTTCGTTCTTCACGTAGGTGATTGGAAAAGAGAAGATTTAACGACTTACGGCTATACAGATTTCAAATACAATTGGAATGATGGCAAAGTAGTTCTTCAATTAGACTAAGTTAGCTTTATAAGGTCTCTAGAAGACATTTTTTATCGCATTGATTTAACGTTGATTATGCGATGATTTCAAATATTATCATTTAAGCCAATTTAATAACGGTTTACGTCTATCTAAATTGCGTGTTTGTCAAATAACGAAAACTATTTGCTTTTAATTATTTTGCTCATTGTATAAGACATGATTAAGCAATCTCTACTTTGATACCATTTGATATAGCCTTTTTTGATTAATTCTCTACGCCTCATACGCATTATCTTCATTAGAAACGGATCTATTTTAGAGTAAACGTAATAT
>CAVKAU010000258.1:0-7212 GCA_963654035.1 bacterium
GGGTTTTTGAATTTTGAGTATAAAAAAAGACACCTCCGAAGAGATGTCTAATTTTACTCAATTATTCCTTATTTGGCATGCTTGATGGCAGCTTGTGCAGCAGCTAATCTAGCAAGTGGGATACGGAATGGTGAGCAGGAGACGTAATCAAGACCAACTTCATCATAGAATTCGATGGATCTTGGGTCGCCACCAGTTTCACCACAAACACCGATCATGATTTCTGGCTTTGTCTTACGGCCACGTTCGACAGCAATCTTAACGAGTTCGCCAACACCTTCAACATCGATTGTTTGGAATGGATCGAATTCGTAGATCTTGCGATCATAGTAGAATGGTAAGAATTGTCCGGAGTCATCACGGGAGAAGCCCATGGTTAATTGTGTTAAGTCGTTTGTACCGAAGGAGAAGAACTCTGCTTCCTTGGCGAGTTCGCCAGCTTTGAGAGCGCCTCTTGGGATTTCGATCATTGTACCGACTTGGTATTTGAGAGTCTTGCCTTCTGCAGCCATTTCTTTTTCGACAGCTTCGACAACGACTTTCTTTGCCCAGTTATATTCTTTGAGTTCGCCAGCGAGAGGAATCATGATTTCTGGTTCGACATCGTGACCAAGTTCCTTGCTTGCTTTGATGGCAGCTTGGATGATGGCTTTTGCGAGCATTGCGTAGATTTCTGGATAGGCGACACAGAGTCTGACACCACGGAAGCCCATCATTGGGTTGGCTTGATGTAATTGATTGATTCTGTCTTTGACCTTTTGCTCGGTGACGTTAAGAGCCTTTGCTAAGGCCTTGATGTTTTCTTCATCATGGATTTCTGGTAAGAATTCATGAAGTGGCGGATCGAGTAAACGAATGTTGACGTTGGTGTCTGGATTCGTCATATACATTTGATAGAAATCGCCCATTAAGAATGGTCTGATCTTTTCAAGAGCGACTTCACGTTGTTCTGTTGTGTCAGAAAGAATCATAGCTCTCATGTTGAGAATTCTGTCTTCTGCGAAGAACATACGTTCAGTACGGCAAAGACCGATACCTTCAGCGCCGAACTTTTGACCGTTCTTGGCGTCTTCTGGAGTATTGGCGTTGACACGGACCTTTAATCTTCTATATTTATCGGCCCAGTCCATCATACGACCGAAATTGCCACCAAGATCGGCTGGTTGCATTTCGATTGTGCCTTCATAGACATCACCGGTTGTACCATTGACAGAAAGGACATCCTTTTCTGTATAGACTTTTCCGTGGACTGTGAGGGTCTTTTCTTCTTCGTTGACAATGATGTCGGAGCATCCGGCAACACAGCATTTACCCATTGAACGGGCAACGACAGCAGCGTGGGAGGTCATACCGCCACGGGCAGTAACGATAGCTTCAGCGTTGACCATACCGATGATATCTTCTGGGGATGTCTCGGAACGGACCATAACTACTGGACGTCCTGCTTCTTTTTCGGCTTTTGCTTCTTCAGCAGAGAAGACGAGGTGTCCTGTGCCAGCACCTGGGGAGGCTGGGAGGCCTTGGAAAACAGGAGTATGTTTCTTTAAGTCGGCTGGGTTGAATGTTGGGTGGAGAAGGTCGTTTAATTGCATTGGATCAACGCGTAAAACGGCTGTCTTTTCATCGATTAATCCTTCATCGACTAAGTCACAAGCGATCTTTAAGGCTGCAGCAGCTGTTCTCTTGCCATTACGTGTTTGTAAGAAGTAGAGGGTGCCTCTTTCAACTGTGTATTCCATATCTTGCATATCTTTGAAATATGTTTCCATACGGACGATTGTTTCTTCGAATTGTTTGTAGACTTCTGGCATGTTCTTTTCAAGCCATTCAATCTTAACTGGTGTACGAACGCCAGCAACGACGTCTTCGCCTTGAGCATTTAATAAGAACTCAGCGTAGACTTTCTTTTCGCCAGTGGATGGGTTACGGGAGAAGGCGACGCCTGTACCGGAATCATCGCCCATGTTGCCGAAGACCATTGTTTGGACGTTAACGGCTGTGCCCCATTCATATGGGATACCGTGCATTTGACGATAAACGTTAGCACGTGGGTTGTCCCAGCTACGGAAAACAGCTGCGACAGCTTCTTTTAATTGAACATAAGGATCGGTTGGGAAATCTTCACCAAAGATGCCTTTGTAGTACTCTTTGTATTTTGCAACGAGACCTTTGAGTTGTTCGGTTGTGACTTCGGTATCGAGTTTGTAGCCGTTGTCTTCCTTTAACTTATCAAGCATCTTGTCCATTTCGGTTCTTGGATGTCCTTTAGCAATGTTGGTGTACATCAAGATGAAACGGCGATAGCTGTCCCAAGCGAAACGTTCATTGTTTGCTTGTTTTGCAAGTTCAGCGACGACAGTGTCATTTAAACCAAGGTTGAGGATTGTATCCATCATACCAGGCATAGATTCACGAGCGCCAGAACGGACAGAAACGAGTAATGGCATGACGTCTTTTCCGCCGCCAAATGATTTGCCAGAACTCTTTTCGATTTCGTGGATGTGAGCCACGACATCATCCCATACATAGTCTGGAATTGCTTTTCCAGATTCATAGTAGAGATTGCAAGCTTCGGTTGTGACGGTGAAACCTTGTGGAATATTGATTCCAGCGGCAGTCATCTCAGCGAGACCGAAACCTTTTCCTCCAATGATTGGCTTACCAAGCTTAGCTTCGTGAGCTTCTTTGAAGGAGTAAACGTATTTCTTTTGTGCCATGTTGTCCTCCTATGACAATCTTTTCGGGGTTCTTTTGAAAACCCCTGACAATAAAAATATAGCACTTAAAAATTCTTCTTAGAAGAAGAACAAACATATTTTTTAAAAATAGAGTAGAATTAATAGGCATTTAGGAGCAATTTAACATGAATAAAAAACATTTTGAGTTATTTGGCGAACAATATTTCGGCCCAGTCGCCCATCGTGGACTTCATAACGAACGATTCACTGAAAACGGTATGAAGGCTTTCGAAAATGCTATTAATAACAATATCGCCTTTGAATTGGACATTCATTTAACAAAAGATGGTAAGCTCATCGTTTGCCATGACTCAGAGTTAAAAAGAACAACTGGTAAGGAAGGGATTATTGAAGACCTAACCTTTGACGAGATCAGAAACAATTATCGTTTGTTGGATGGAGGAGTTGTTCCTTCCTTCCAAGAAGTCCTTGATTTAAACAAAGAGCGTTGCTTGATTTGTGTGGAATTAAAATGCTATAAGCGTAATCACAAAGCGTTAGCAAAAGCAGCAAATGAAATTCTTAAACAAATTAAAGATAAGAAATCTATAGTCATTATATCTTTTGATCCAAGAGCGCTTATTCGCGCGAAAGGATTTGCTAGAAGTTTACTTGTTTGCGAAGAGAAATTCTGGGTTTGGCATTTTAGACATCTTTTTGAATCGGTTGATTTAGAGTGGACGCTTGTTAGTAAGACTTGTGTCCAAAAATATTACAAGAACCATTATGTAAATTATTGGACGATTGAATCAGTTAAAGATGCTGAGCATGTTGCAAAATTTGCCGATACCATAACTTTTCAATTGTGCGATCTAAATGGCGTTAAAAAAGCCTTGGAAAACAAAAATAACTAGTTTTTAGCGATGAATTTTGAATTTTACGATTTCTAATTTAAGGGATAATGCTTTTTTGTTGCTGCTCGTAAATTTGAATTAAAATTTTAATATGATAGACTATTAGAATGTCGGAGGACATACGGTCGGAACCGTAATTTGTTGGATAAGACACTAGGTCCGCCTAGCTATTATTGGGGGAGAAGAGATTATGGCGCACGTTTCGCTATCAGAACATTTTACATATAGAAAGATTTTTAAATTGGTCATAGCACCAGTCTTAATGATGATTTTTTCGTCATTCTATTCAGTAATAGATGGTATTTTTCTTTCTAATTACGCAGGAGATGGAGCCTTTAGCGGAGTAAATCTAATTTTTCCTTATATCATGATTCTTGCTGGTGTTGGAATGATGTTTGGCTCAGGTGGAGTGGCTTTAGTAACAAAGACTTTAGGCGAAAAAGATCAAAAGAAAGCGAACAATTATTTTTCAATGGTTATCTATTCAGTAATTACTGTTGGTTTGTTATTCACAATTATTGGTTACTTCACGGTTGAACCTTTTGCAAGAGCTATGGCAGCAATAAGCAAAACATCTTCGAATACAGAAACAATGATTGATGCGGCAATTCGTTATGGAAGAATCATGATGCTCGGCATCATGCTTTTTATGTTGCAAAACGTTTTTCAAACGTTCTTTTCTGGCGCAGAAAGACCATTCGCCGGCTTCTTATTCGTTGGATTAGCAGGCATTGCTAACATCATCTTAGACTGGCTTTTGGTCGGAGTTGCTAATCTTAGCGTTGAAGGGGCAGCTATAGCTTCGATTGCTGGACAATTTATTGGCGGCGCTTTGCCTATCCTATATTTTATATTTAAGAAAAATATTCCTTTTAATCTTGGAAGATGCACATTTGATTTCAAAGCATTACTTAAGGTTATGGGCAATGGTTCAAGTGAGTTTGTAACTAATATAGCCAGTTCCATAGTTTCTATGTGTTATAACATTCAGCTTCTTCGCTATATTGGACCTACTGGTGTTTCAGCTTATGGAATCTGTATGTATATTTCCTATGCATTTATGGCTGCGTTTATGGGCTATTCGGTAGGAATCGCCCCTGTTATAGGCTTCAACTATGGCGCGAAAAATAACGATGAATTGCATAACGTTTTGAAGAAGTCTTTAACGATTATATGCATTGCCGGAGTGGTGATGTTTGGCTTAGCGGAATTAGCTGGACCATCATTTGCAAGAATCTTCTCTAATGGCGACGCTCAATTACAAACAATCGGAAATAGAGCCCTCTTTATTTATTCCTTTGTCTATTTAACTTGCGGATTATCGATATTCGGCTCTGGTTTCTTTACTGGCTTAAACAACGGATTGGTATCTGCAATCATATCGCTTGTTCGTTCTTTCGTTTTTGAATTAGCAGCTATCTGGCTTTTACCTTTAGCTTTGCAATCTGATGGAATCTGGGCTTCTGGTGCCATAGCGGAAATTGGCTCAACAATCATGACAATCTTTTTCTTCATATACGAAAAAAAGAAATACAACTATTGAACTTTTTCTTTAAAAAGAAGGCATGCGTGTATCATTCTTTTAAATTTATTCATTTAACATAAATTCATATTTTTACAAAATAGCCTATCAAAATAAGATATTGTGTTAAAATCTTTATAGTAATGATGGAAAGAATATATGAGCGATAAGGTTTTGACAATTGATTTCGGGACACAAAGTGTTCGTGCGGCCATTTTCGATAAGAATGGCAATGAACTTGCAATGGAGAAAGAAAAATATAACCCTCCATACTTTTCTTTGAAACCAAATTATGCCGAACAAAATCCTTCCGCTTACTATGATTCTTTATGCTTATGCACAAGACGTTTGATGGAGAAACATTCAGATTTATTTAAAGACGTTAAAGGCGCAACACTAACCACTTTTCGTGATTCCGCCGTTTTGTTAGATAAAGATAGAAATGTTATTAGACCAATGATTCTTTGGCTTGATCAAAGAAGCGCAGAATGTAAAAAACCTCTTCCTGCTATTCATCGCGCAATGTTTAAACTTGTTGGAATGAGCGATACCATCAATCTAAATCGTAAGAGATCAGTTTCAAATTGGCTAATTGAAAATGAGCCGGAGAATTGGGCTAAGGTCGATAAATATGTTAATATCTCAACTTATTTCATTTACCGTTTTACTGGCGAATTAAAGGATTCTTCATCGTGTTTTGCAGGTCATTACCCAATCGATTTCAAAAAAAGAAAGTTTTATTCGAACCCAGCAAAACATCTAAAAGGTCAGATCTTCTCCATTGAAAAAAGAATGCTTCCGGAGATTGTCCCTGAAGGTTCTTTACTTGGTACAATTAACGCTAAAGCGCATGAAGAAACGGGTCTTCCTGAAGGTCTTGCTTTATACGCATCAGGCTCAGATAAATCATGCGAAACATTTGGCCTTGGCGTTTTGAATGATCATACTGCCGCTATTTCCTATGGTACGGCATCAACAGTTGAAACAACGACGAACCGTTACATTGAATCAGAGAAGTTTTTACCAGGATATCCATCATGCATCCCTAATTACTACAATATGGATGTTCAAATATATCGTGGCTATTGGATGATAAATTGGTTCCTTAAAGAATTTGGCGGAAAGAAGGTTGATGACATTGTTATATCCGATGTTTCCGCGGAAGACTTCAACAAGAAATTAAAAGATGTTCCGCCTGGAAGCGATGGCCTCGTCCTTCAACCATATTGGGGAGCTGGTTTGGCTAGACCTTTAGCAAAAGGAGCGATCGTTGGTTTCTCTGATGCTATAACATTAGAACATTTCTATCGTGCGATAATCGAGGGAATCGCTTACGCTTTAAGAGAAGCGTTAGAGCATTTCGAAGTAAAAGTCCATCATCCAATTGAGAGCATTCGTATATCCGGGGGAGGAAGTCAGTCTGATGAGATTTGTCAAATAACTGCAGATATCATGGGTAAGCCTGTTACTAGGGTTCAAACATTTGAGACATCATCTCTTGGCGCGGCTATGGCAACATTCTTAGCCTTAGGTGAATTTAAATCTCCTGAAGAAGCAATCAATAAAATGGTTCGTCCAGGTGACACCTTCATTCCAAATCCAAAGGTTCATGAAACGTACGATTATCTCTTTGAGCATGCTTATAAGAAAATGTACCCTTCATTGAAGGGAATATATAAATCAATTAAGAGATTTAACAACTATCAAAATAGGAATAAGAAGTAGTTCCTGAAGAAAATGAAATAACCGCATCGAATTGGGTACGATTTTAAATATTAAAAAATCCACTGGGAAACCCCAATGGATTTATTTTAAAAATACGAATTAAGCAACTAATGAAAGCATGAATTCTTCACTAATTGGAGTGAAGCCGTCTTTGTTTGCTAAGCGAAGCTCAGTTTCGGTTAAGAATAGACCAATTAAGACTTTAGCATATTCATCAGGATTGCCTTTTTTAAGTGTTCCGTTTTCTTGACCTTTTGTAATGATTTTTTTCATCTCGGCAAATAAATCAATTCCGCTTAAAGCTTTTGTGGCGCTACTGCATTGATAGAACTTTGTTAAAGCTAATCTTGAGTAGCAGACAATAACATCACTC
>CAVKAU010000259.1:0-3121 GCA_963654035.1 bacterium
GGGTGTGGCCTTAAGGGTAGGCTTAGGAAAAATGAATCTAAAAGAAGTTAAAGACGCTTTAGAAGCTAAAGAAAGAAAAATAATTTCTTTCAAAGCCGATCCGATAGGACTTATGTTAGAGGAGGTCCTGTATGAATAACGAACCATTTAAAGTTAATTATCATTCTCATACGAAAAGATGCGGTCACGCTGAAGGAGAAGATGAAGAATTCGTTCTTTCTGCGATAAAAAACGGCTATCAAATATACGGCTTTTCCGATCATATTATGTTACCTGGACGCGAACAGCCAAAAATGCGAGGAACATATGAGAAAGATTTTAATGACTATGTTAATTCCGTACGTTCTCTTGAAAAGAAATATAAGGATCAAATTGAACTTCATCTTGCCTTTGAAGCGGAATGGTATGGCAAATATTATGCTGATTATTATGACCACTTATTAAAGGATGGAATAGTTGATTATCTTATTATCGGCCAGCACTGCTTTATTGATGAAGTCTCCGACAAAATAATCTTCTATGCTCAAATAAAAGATAAAAAAGAAGCGACACGCATGTATTTAAATGATCTTATAGCCGGAATGAATTCTGGTAATTTCATCTATGTTGCTCACCCAGATTTATTTATGCAATGGTATGGAAAATGGGATGAATTCACCAAAGAAATCGCCATTAGATTAATTCAAGCGGCAAAAGAATGTGGAATCATCTTTGAATTGAATATGGGGCCTTCAAGATGGGGAAGATTAACTGAGGGAGAAGACTTTGAGGTTTATTATCCAAATGAGCAATTCTGGTATCTTGCTTCTGAGGCAAATATTCCTTGCATTGTCGGAATTGACAATCATCGTCCATGGGAATTAGATACAAGTCCATATGATTGGATGAGAAGGTTTATCAAACGTCATAATCTTCATCCATTGGAACGCTTGGAGTTGCCCTTTAAAAAAGGAAAATAAAAAAAATCTACTAGCCTTAATTGCCTAGTGGTAAAATACCAAAGTCAAAAAGGAGTTTTATTATGGGAAGACACTTTGAAGTTCGTGCTGCAGCCATGGCAGCCACTGCAAAAGCAAAAAGCGCAATCTACATGCGCGCATCTAAGGAGATTTATGCCGCAGCTAAAAGCGGTATCCCAGATCCTGAAAGCAACCTCGCTTTAAGAAGCGCAATTGAAAAATATCGTAAATCTTGTCCAAAAGACGTTATTGATCGTGCTATTGAAAAGGCTAAAGGCGGAGATGCCACAGCCTATATCGCTGGACGTTATGAATTCTTCGGACCAGGAGGAAGCTACATTATCGTTGATACTTTAACAGACAACGTTAACCGCGCTTTAGTCGGAGTTCGTACCATCGTTACCCGCAAAGGTGGAAAGATGGGCTCAGTCGCTTACAACTTTGATTACAAAGGCATTCTTCAATTCAAAGGTGATGAAGCTTTGAGAGATTCAGTTGAAGAAAACTTAATCTTAGGCGATATCGATGTCCAATCTGTCGATTTCGAAGATGGAGAAGTTGAAGTATTACTTGCCCCAAACGATTTAGACAAAGCCAAAGAAATATTAAAAGGCATCAACGTTACTGATTATGACGTTTCTGAAGCGACGATGGTTCCAAACGAGCCAATTGAACTTGCTGGGGACGATCTCCAAAAAGTCAAAGATATGTTGGCCGCATTAGACGAATGCGAAGACGTCCAAAACGTTTATACCAACGTCTCTAATTTATAAGTTTAACGATTAAACTTTGAACCACCAATATGGTGGTTTTTCTTATTCCATTAATAATGAAAAAACATCCTTAATCCAGAGGATGCTTTCCATTTTAGAAAGGATTTAGCGGTGATATTTGGATTTTATCTTAGCTCTTTCCATAAGGTGTCCCAAGGTTCAACTTCGATTATGGAACTATCTTCGTATGCTTTTAAGATTTCTGGAGAAACAAATTCTTTCTTAACGAAGACTTCATAGACATAGTTATCGAACCATTTGTCATCCATTACAAAGAATCCGCCATCGCCAGGCTCTTTTCCCCAAGTATTTTCAACTTTCCAGCGATTTGGCTTGTCGTTTTCTAACAAATTAACGCCAGTGAAGGTCATAGCGTGGTTGCAGAAGGAGATTCTTGCATCCATTCTCGCACCCTTGTTTTCAAGCAAAGTTATTTGCAAAAGTTCGTCGTAACGAATCAAGTTGTAGCCAAGCAAGCCTTGCTTTCTTAATGATTCTGAGGAGACGTCAGCACCAAACCAAACGAGTTCGCTTGCTTTCAATGAAGCGATGACTGCTTTTTTAATCTCCTCTACGCCAACGTTAAAGAAGATGACTGGATCTCCACCAATAACGTTATTAACCCATTTCGATGTGTATTTTTGCTTTTCTTTGTATCCAATGGTTGGGGCATCAGACAAAACGATATAATCATCTAAATTAACGCCAATGTATTTTTCATAGAATTCAAGAGGAGTGGTTTCTTCAAGACGGACATATTTGTTATCTTTGTCTTTATATTCAAATGTGAATGATTTTGGCGGAACTCCTAATGTAGCACAAAGGACATTATAGATTTCCGAAAGCATTTCCTCTTTCTTTTTACCCAATTCCTCTTGGTTTGCTCCCTTTGCTTTTGCTTCTCTAAGAGCAAGAATATCTTTTCCTACTAAGGCATGTAAAAGGGAATTGATCTCGTTTGTTCCAGAGTTAACGACGTTATCAGGCATAAGAGCGGAAGGTATAACGCCGTATTTTTTAACTAAGTTGGTGAACATCACGAAATGTCCTCCATCTTCAATTCCTGAATCCAATAAGAAAGAATTTAAGCGTGAATTGATTGGTTCATCAGCTAATTCGACGGCTTTTTCTAGGGTAAAATTGGCTTTTTCGATTTTGTCATAGAATTGCAAATAAGCTTGTGATAATTCAAAAGATTTCAAATTAAGCTTCTTAGCTGCGATCATTCTTATAACGTTTAAGCCAGCAAACATCCAGCAACGTCCTGATTGCTTTTGGTTGGTGATGTTACCTGCATCCACATCGATTGAGAATGTATTTTGCAAGGCTAACACTTCATCAGGATCGATGGCAGAATTAATAATGCCATTCTTAGCAATGCTTCTTTTT
>CAVKAU010000259.1:3131-6524 GCA_963654035.1 bacterium
CTTTTTGCTATTCTTAATTTCTCATTTTTTGAGAATGATTCAGAGAACGTTTCTAAATCCTTTAATTCTAATGTTGATTTCATAAAACTCCTTTTTGATACTTAGGTCCATTCGTGATAATAAACGCAAAAAGAAAAATGTCACTAAAAACTTTATTTATTTACGTGCATTGGTTAATTCCCACTTTTATATTTTTGTAAGCAAGAAATTTCTAAATCTAGGCAACGAATATTCAAGGTAGGCGTATTTAGGCGAAATAAGAATGCCTTTCTTGATTAATCTATCTCTATACACGCTTAATGTTTTGATGTCGAAATTAGTTTTAGAACGTAACGTTTCATTTTTAATTGGCGACTCATCAATCATCGTTAGAAGAAGTTCCTGTTCTTTAGAACTTAATTCTGAAAACAATTTATCGTATACATAATCGGCTAGATATTGGTCATATTCAGCCAAGACATCTTCGTTAATATCTTTTAAATTATATGAATATAGTAAATAGCCAAGCACTTGATAAGCGTAAGCGTATCCGTTTGTTAGCTTGGCTAATTTCAAACTTGTTTCTTCATCTACGCCCAAATATTTTTGATACGACAAAGCAATCGAAGAAATGCTTAAAGGGCCAAGAACAATTTTTGGAGCCTTGTAAAGGAGGGTAAGGCATTTGTCATCTTGAAACTTCGAGACGCTTCCATATAAGCCAGTCATTAGCAAAAGAACCTTATATCCTTGCCTAATCAATGTTTCATAAGCTTGAATGAAAGTTTTCATTTGCGGAGAGTTATCAATTTCATCGATTGTGATTAAGACTCTTTTGCCTTTCTCATTTATATGTCCGATCATCTTTTTTAGAAGACTTATTACCGTCGTAGTTGGTTCTTTGCCTTTTAAAGAAAAACTTACCCCATTGAAAGAAAAGCTAAATTCTCCTTTTAAGAAAAATCTCTTTAAATTGCATGTTTCGTAGATTTCTGAAGCAATGTTTTCGAGAATATTATCTTTTGGCCCTGGGTCAACAACAATCCAGTTATTATCGTCCTTTAATTGGTTTGAAATAGTTGATAATAGCACTGTTTTTCCGCTTCCTCTAAGACCAGTTATTATATAGACATAATTAGAAATATTTTCGGAAGAGAAATCAGAAATTATTTTATTTGTTACCAACGTTCTCTTTATAAGATTTGCCGGTTCTATTCCGAAAGTGGTGGAAAATGGATTTGACATACGAATACCTCGCTAGTGAAATGTTAGAACTCTTTAGACCTTTTTTTCAATATTTAGAACTCTTTAGACCTCTTTAGATTCTTTAGAACTCTTTAGACCTTTTAATTTTTTTCGATAGAATCTAATATTTTTCCTTAATAAATGTGCAAAATCACTAAAAACTTTATATGTTAATGAATAGATTGTAGAATAAATTTGCTATGAAAATTACGAAATACGAAAGAATCATTATCTATCCTTTACTTGTTTGTTTACTCGTCTTGTTTGCTTTTTTCGACTTGAACATTACCCATTCTTTATATGGATCTAATATGATAATTGGTCGAATTGGCGAACTCTTTGTCGAATTCCCATTTCAATTAGTTGCGGTATTTGCGGCTATCTTATTATTTAGAGTGCGGCCAAAAGATACAAAAGCTAAGAATATTGGCTTTGGAATCTTATTTATGTTTATTGCAGTTGGTTTCTCTATTTATAGTGGAGGAAGAATCATTTCTTATACGCCTAATTATGGATGGGAAACGTGGTTAAGATGGTTGATTGCCGTTCTTTTTAGCGCGGGAAATTTTCTTCTTTCAGGTTTCCTTGCTTTAAAAACGCCAATTGAAGATCCAAAAAAGATATTAACATTTGGCACCTTCGTTCTTTGTATGTGGTTTGGCATTCTCATCTTAATGAATGTTCTTAAATTTTTCTGGCACCGTCCAAGATGGAGATACATTATCACCTTAGAAGGAAATCCTGATTCATATTTCGTCCCATTTTATATATTAGGATGCAATGGAAACCTTTCTAGCAATTACGCTTCCTTTCCTTCGGGGCATACGATGAATGCTTTAGGAGTCATATCAATTTCCTTGATTGGATATTTCTTGCCATATTGGAAAAATAAAGCGTTATTGATGAGAATTATTTGCTATGTTTGGACTGTTCTAAGCGGGACGACGAGAATAATAGTAGGGGCACATTTTGCCAGTGACGTGACTGGGGGATTTCTTTTCTGCTTTTTATTCTTTGATTTAATGAGCACATTTTTCTATCCATATCTAGATAAAAAATTTAATAAAAACGTTACAGAAAGCACGACAAACTCTTAAAAAATTGAAATCTTTACAATTTGCCATCCAAAATCTTTACAATTTGCCATTTTGTTGTTGACAATGGATTTTTCATTGATGATAATATTGCAGCGCGCTTTCGTAGCGTCGCTAGATTTCGAAAGAGAAAGAAGGAAAATAATATGCAACGTCAAACAACAGTTGCCAAACCTCTTGAGATTAAAAGACAATGGTATGTCGTCGATGCTACTGATGTAGTTCTCGGAAGATTATCCACCAAAGTCGCTGGTATCTTAATGGGATCAGGCAAGCCAATCTTCGCAAATAATGAAGACTGCGGTGATTATGTCATCGTTATCAACGCCGCCAAAGTTAAACTCTCTGGCAAAGAAGGCGGAGAACATAAGAAAAACTATTACAACGTTTCTGGTTATAACGGCGGATTAAGAACACGTACCGCTGGCGTTATGAAACGTGAATTCCCAGTTGAGATGGTCGAAAGAGCAATCTCCGGAATGCTTCCACATAACCGTTTAGGCAGAGCCATGATGAAGAAATGCTTCGTCTATGAAGGCGCTGAACACAAACACGAAGCTCAACAACCAGTTGCGCTCGAAATCAAATAAGGAGTAGACAAAGATGGCAGAAGAAAAGAAATACTATGGCACCGGTCGTAGAAAGAGCTCTGTCGCTCGTGTCTGGGCCAAAGCTGGCAAAGGCAGCATCCTTGTTAATGGCATCGCCGTTGAACAATATATGCCTTATGCAACCTTAGTTCAAAACCTCAAACAACCATTAACTTTAACAGGTTCTGAAACAAAATATGACATCATCGCCGATGTCAATGGCGGTGGATTCACTGGCCAAGCCGAAGCTATCCGCTTAGGCATTGCTCGTGCTCTTCTTGAAGCAGGCGAAGATCGTAAGACCTTAAAAGTCGCTGGCATGTTAACGAGAAATGCCCGTTCAAAAGAAAGAAAGAAATACGGTCTCAAAGCAGCTCGTCGCGCACCACAATTCTCCAAACGTTAATCGTTTGTCTCAATTGCTTACAAACCCGGAATTCGTTCCGGGTTTTTATGTTAGAATTTAAACCATGAATCACAAAGAC
>CAVKAU010000260.1:0-3063 GCA_963654035.1 bacterium
GTATAGTTCTATGACAGTTTTTACAGATCGGCATAAATAATACACCCCTTTAAATACTACCTTTAAATAGCAATTTTTAAAAGAAAAATCACCCTTTTGAGGTGATTATTTTTTAGCGTTTCTTCCACCAAGATTTTTTCTTGCTTTTTTCCTCTAGTTGGAACTGTTGCAAAAGGTCTTTTTGCGTTTTGCTTAAATCCGTTGGAGTGTGAATCTTTATGTGAAGATAATGGTCGCCAGGTTTTGCCGTGCGAAGATCTTTAACGCCCTTCCCCTTAAGTTTTAAGATTGCATCGGGCTGAGTTCCAGAAGGAATTTCAACGGTGACCGTGCCGTAAACCGTCTCTACATCGACATTGGTTCCTAAGGTTGCATCGACAAATCCCAAATCAAGATTTGTGTGAATGTCATTGCCATCTCTTGTGAATCTATCATCCGGAGCGATTTTTATTTCGACGTATAAATCACCATTTGGTCCGCCAGCAACGCCTCTTTCACCCTTTCCTTTTACACGAATTTGCTGCCCAGCATTAATGCCTGCAGGAATATTGACCTCAACATTCTTGCGAACTCGATGATAGCCTTCGCCACTGCAAGAAGGGCATTTGTTGCGAATAACTTTACCGGTTCCTCGACAATTTGGGCAAACTTGGGAACTTTGCGAGACTCCAAAGATCGTTTGTACGGTCTTGCTGATGTATCCTGTTCCTTGACAATGTGGACAAGTCGTAATATCAGAATCGCTTCTAGCGCCGATGCCATGGCAGCTTTCGCATTGTTCATCATAAGTTAAAGGAATGCTTATTTTCGTGCCATTTATAGCGTCCATGAAGTTAATCTTGACACTATAAAGCGTGTCATTCCCTTTTTGTGGGCCACTTTGAGTCTGGCTTCTTCTCCTTGAGCCTCCGCCGAAGAAAGAATTGAACAAATCGTTTAAATCGCCAAACCCTTCAGCCGAGAATCCGGCGCCTTCAAAAGGATTGCCGTTTCCACCCGTTGAGCCTCCTTGGCCAAATGCGGCATGGCCATATTGATCATAAGCCGCACGTTTTTGATCATCGGAAAGGACGTCATAAGCCTCTTGAACTTCCTCGAATTTTTTCGGAGCATCAGCATCATGGTTGATATCTGGGTGATATTTTTTCGCTAATTTTCGATAAGCTGATTTAATTTCGTCTTTACTGGCACTTTTGGCAACACCCAAAACTTCATAATAATCTCTTTTTTCTTCAGCCATTTTCCTTTCTCCTTTCTAAATGAGAATATAGAGGCGTCTTTTGAACGCCTCTATATGATAACCTTAAGTTAATTAAGCCTTTTTATCGGTGAAATCCGCATCAACTACATCTTGATCGTTATTAGAATCGGTGTTTGTAGAATTTGTGGTATTTCCAGTGCCTTGAGAAGCTTGTTGCTGATATGCGCTTGCAGCATTTGCCGCATCCTCAAGTTTTCCAACGATTTCTCTTAATTTATCGATATTATCGTTTTGAATGGCGGCTTGAGCATCATCACGAATCTTGATCAACTCGTTCTTTTGCTCTTCGGAAAGTTGAGAGCCTTTCTCGACTAATGTTTGATTGATTTGATCAACATAAGTCTGGGCTTTGTTCTTAACTTCGATATCGCCTTTTCTCTTTTCGTCAGCAGCCTTGTTTTCTTCAGCTTCCTTTACCATACGGTCAATATCTTCTTTAGAGAGACCATTGGAACCAGAAATTGTGATATCTTGGGCTTTTTGCGTATCGAGATCTTTCGCTGAAACCTTTACGATGCCATTAACGTCGATAGAGAAGGTAACTTCGATTCTTGGTTGTCCGCGACGTGCTGGCTTAATGCCATCGAGAGCGAAATGGCCAAGAAGTTTATTATCGTGAGCCATTTGTCTTTCGCCTTGGTAGACCATGATATCGACTGAAGGTTGATTATCTTGGGCTGTGGAGAAGACTTGGCTCTTGGTGGTAGGAATGGTTGTATTTCTTGGAATGAGAGGTGTCATAATCCCGCCAAGCGTCTCAATGCCTAAGGTTAAAGGCGTAACATCGAGTAAGACAACATCTTTAACATCTCCAGCGATAATGCCACCTTGAATTGCGGCGCCAATAGATACTGCTTCATCAGGGTTGATTGACATATTGATCTTCTTGCCAGTAATCTTAGAAACCATATCTTGAACGGCTGGCATACGTGTCGAACCACCAATCATAAGGACTTCTGTGATGTCGTTATAGCTTAATCCAGCATCGGAAAGAGCATTTTCCATAGGCTTTTTGCAACGTTCAAGCAAGCCCTTTGTTAAATCTTGGAACTTAGCTCTCGTTAATTTTCCTTCATAGGAAATAGGTCCCGTGGAACCCATGCCAATAAATGGAAGGGAAATGGTCGTTTCTAAGCTGCTAGAAAGTTCGATTTTCGCTTTTTCAGCTGCATCAAGGAAACGTTGCTGAGCCATTTTATCGGTAAGATCAACGCCTGTTTCAATTTGAATTTGAGCATGAATCCAATCAGCAATGGCCTTATCCCAGTCATCGCCACCAAGTTCAACATCGCCATTAGTCGAGAGAACTTGGAAGGTGCCATCTCCAATCTCAAGAATGGAAACATCGAGTGTTCCGCCACCAAGATCGAAGACTAAGACTTTGCCGCTCTTATCAGAATCAACGCCAAATGCTAAGCATGAAGCGGTTGGCTCGTTAATGATACGAACAACATCCAAACCAGCGATTGTTCCAGCATCTTTAGTTGCTTGTCTTTGAGCATCATTGAAGTAAGCAGGAACTGTAATAACGGCTTTTTTGACTTCTTGGCCAATGTTCTTTTCGGCATATGATTTCATATAGGCAAGAACTTTGGCGGAAATTTCTTGAGGAGTGAATTCCTTATTTAAGCAGCCAATCTTAAATTTATAATCTTGACCAATTTTACGTTTTGCTGAACGAACTGTGTCAGGATTCGTGATCATTTGTCTTTTTGCTGCGTTTCCGACGATTTCCTCGCCGCTTGCTTTAAAAGCGACAACTGATGGGGTAGTATTCGTGCCTTCTGGATTTGGGATTACTT
>CAVKAU010000261.1:0-5755 GCA_963654035.1 bacterium
GGGTATTTCTATAAGGTACCAGTTACAGTTACTACCACCACAAGCGAAAATACGACAACCGTCGTTACTACAAAAGATAAATGGTATTGCTCTTTAGCTGTTTATTTCTGTGGTGATGAGGATCCAACTAAATTTGCCACCTCGAAAATCGCTAATTACATCAACGATCCTAATTATCAATTAGATATTGTTACTTCAGCTGATGCAACATCAACTGTTAGCGCATATCAAACAAACATCATCGTCTTTGGCAAAACCTCGATTTATTTGGCTAAGGGCGTTAACGGATCTTCAAAAATCAACGGTCAAACCTTTGCCAAATTTGATTCTTCAGCATTTGAAGGAAAAGATTTCCACGATATCGTAAAAGCTAAAGATGGCAAAACCATTAAAGACGCATGGGGAGATTTCCTCAATGAGGGATACTCTTCCACACGTGTCTCTCTAGCTTGGACATATGCTGGAATTATGCTTGCTATTTCTGTTGGTATCATCTTCTTAATGGGATTGCTTGTCTTCATTATGACAAGAGGCAAAAACAACCCATTCAGAATGTACACTTTCTGGGAATGCCAAAAGATTGCCTATTATGCAGCAATGGCTCCTGCAATCTTATCAATGATTGGCTTCATCCCAATGTTCTCACAAATGATTATGTTCCTCTTCCCAATGTTATACATCCTTAGAACAACCTGGATGTCTATGAGAAGCCTTAGACCTGTCGCTTAATTAATTGCATTAAAAAACCGAGGTTCGCCTCGGTTTTTCTTTTACGTCTTATTAGTCTCCGTAATCGCTGCCACGATTTTTATCTTCAACGTAAATCTTTAATGGATCAGAGATATCAGTTATTTCACGATAGATGAATCCGTCTTTTTCCATAAAGGGAGATTCGTATGACCAAGTAAAGATAACCTTCTCATTATCTTCTATTACCTTATAAATGGCGTTTAGAATGTCTTGGTAACGTTCTTCTCTTCTTTCCTTGAATCCTTGCATGCCAGAATAAAATCCTGGCTCTACATAAAAGATATGGCCTTCTTTTGTTTTATAGCAATTGCAGTAAGGATTTGTTGGATCGCTAATTTCTTCAAATTGATCGAATTCTGGATATTTCATATTAGTTCCTCATTTATGATATGGCTCATTGTTTAATATTTTAAATGAGCGGTAAATTGCTTCAAGGAGAATGACTCTGGTCATTTGGTGAGTGAAGGTAAGTTTTGACAAAGTAAGGGAGGCGTTACCTCTTTTTCTTAGTTCGTCGGATAGTCCTAAGGATCCTCCGATAACAAAGGAAAGCGAGGCGCCAGATAATTCCATCCACTTATTTAGTTTGGTTGCTAATTCGGTCGATGATGGTTCGTCTTTATTCAAATCAAGCAAGACTAGATAATCGCTAGGTTTTAATTTAGAAAGAACTTCTCTTCCTTCTTTTGTTTTGACTTCATCTTCTTCTTTCTTAGAGGCAGTTTCTTTTGAAGCAAGGTCTTGGCATTCAATAATTTCAATTTTGGCATATGGGGCGAGTCTTTTTAGATATTCTTGCTCAGCTGCTTTCCAATAAGTTTCTTTGAGTTTGCCAATAACAAAGATTCTAATTTTCATTTTTATCGCCTCCAGAAATGTATGTTGTAGCTGGAGCGCATCTAAGATTGTAAGCATGGATGTCTAAACCTTTTTCTTTAAAGACTTTATCCCATGTTGAAATGGCGATTTCTGGCGTGTTACATTCTTCAGAAAGATGGGCAAGGGTTATTTCTTTGCTCTTATTTCCAACTAAAGAAGAAATGTAATTGGCTGAATCGATATTCGAAAGATGCCCATAATCAGATTTGATGCGTTCTTTTAAATCTATTGGACGTTTTGAATTCATTAACATATCAATGTCATGATTAGATTCAATGATGTAATATTTAGCGTTTTCTAAATAAGGCAAGGTCTCTTCTGGGATATATCCGGTATCCGTCATATAGACTAATTTGTCGTGACCGTTTATTAGCACATATCCTAGAGAATGCTTAGCATCATGCGAAGTTCTTACGGGAATAATTGTGAAATCACCGATTTCAAAAGAATTCTCTTCTTTTATTTCGTTGGTTAATTTCCTTAATGTTCTTTTTCCGGCGTATGTAGGAATATTTAAATTTTTGTACGTCTTCAAAGAAAGGCCTTTAACGTGGTCAGAATGCTCGTGCGTTATAAGAAGACCTTGAATATCACGTAAAGAGAAAGGAGTTTGCTTAATGGCCTCATTAAGCTGTTTTAGGCTAACTCCCATATCAATTTGTATGATGGTCGTTTCAGAATATATGAAAGCGGCATTTCCTTTCGAAGAGGAAGAAGCGATAACGTAGCTAATCATTATTCATCATCGGATGGATAGCCATCTTCTCCGTTAAGTCTTCTTTCTTCTGCTTCAGCTTCTTCAGAGAAGTTGTCAAATCTCTGAATGGATTTAGAAAAGACGAGGTTGAATCTGCCAGTTTGGCCATTACGGTTCTTAGTAACGCTTATTGTGGTAATCGAAGTGTTATATTTATTTGGACCAGCCTTGGCTCTTTCTTGTTGCTCGTCAACTTTTTGTTCATATTGGCTTTGAGGTTTGCTCATCTTCTTGCCTTGGTTTTCGAAATAGTCCTTACGATACATAAGCATGATGATATCGGCGTCTTGTTCAATAGAACCAGAATCCTTTAAGTTAGACATCGATGGAATGCCGTTTTCATTATTATCCGCATTACGGTTAATCTGGGCTAAAGCAATTACAGGTACCTTTAAATCGCGAGCGAGCTCTTTTAATGATGAAGTTATTTCAGCGATTTCCAAAGAACGTGACTCGAATGATTTTTCCGTTTTGATAATATTAATGTAATCGATAAAGATCGCACAAAGATCAGGATTTGTATTCTTTAATTTGATCGATTTTGCAATGATGTCGCCAAGTTTTGGGTTAGGTCTATCATCGATATAAAGATTAAGTCCTTCAACTTCATTAACGGCTGAAGATATTTGAGCGAGTTCTCTTTGGCCTAAGAAGGTATTCATATTGATGCTTACGCGAGAAAGAGCAGAAAGCATACGTTTCATAATGAGGGAGGAAGACATTTCACCCGAAAAGATTGCAACCGTTTGTTTTTTATAGGCTGCAGCGTTAAGGGCTAAATTAAGAGCGAATGCCGTTTTGCCGACTGATGGACGAGCGGCAAGGATAATAAGATCGCCAGCTTGCCAGCCATGTGTGTATTTGTTTAATTCGCGATATCCGGTATCAACGCCAGTTAAATTACGATCTGAACGCTTAGATTCAACGATGATTTGATCTTTTACTTCTCGGGCGATTTCGCCACCTGGACGGAATTCTCCGACAGATCTTCTATTGGCGATTGCGCTTAAGTCCTGTTGCGAAGCCGTGATAAATGTTCCAATATCATCCGCTTTCCCTTCAGCATAATCTTTTTGAATCTTTTGAAGGGCGAGAAGATATTCTCTTAAGACTTTCTTATCTTTAATTAACTTTATGTAATGCTCAACATTGTCAGGGTTGATGACTTTATCCATCAATTCAAGAAGGTAGGCAGTATCTCCTGCCGCTTCGAGTTTATTTGTGTTGATTAATTCATCTGTTACGGTTTGAGCATCAATTAATTCTTCACGCGAATTAAGGCTTTCCATGGCGGAAAAAACGATTTTATTGCGTGGTTCAACATCAGAAAAACAATCGGTTGTCAAAGATGAAATACCGACAGAACAAGCTTGAGGGGAGACAAGCATCGACCCAAGGACCGTGCACTCAGCCTCAACGTTTGATGGCAAAGTTGTTTTTAAAACAGTTTTAGTGCCTTTGGCCATTATTTTTCCTCAGAAATATGAACGTTAACTGTGCCAATTACTTCACCAGCACTGCCTTTATACAATTCAATTTTCAAACGTGTATATCCAAGAGCATTGGCTGGATATTTATCAACAAATTTGCGTTTATCTATGGTAATTCCCCATTGTTTTTGCAAACCTTCTTCAATTTGCTTAGGGGAGATTGAGCCAAACATTCTGCCATCGGAGCCGACTTTCGCCTTAAATTCAACGTTGATGTGTTCTAAGCGTTTTGCTAATTCTTCCGCTTCTTTCTTTAAGGCTAATTGTCTAGCATCTTCTTCAGCATTGTTCTTAGCTAAGATTTTTTGATTTGTATCAGTAGAGATAACGGCTAATTTGCGAGGAATTAAATAATTCTTTGCAAAGCCATCCTTTGCTTCAACGGTTTGGCCTTTTTTGCCAACGCCTTTTACATCTGCTAGTAATATTATTTTCATAAGTTATTTCCTCCATTTCCTGCAACTTTAGATGAATCTAAATATGTATTCAAACATTCGATTAATTTTGCTTCGGCATCGCTTACCGTTCTAACTCCAGCAACTTTTGGGTTCGGGAAGGCGGTTGCGGCCATTTGTAAGTGTCCTCCGCCACCTAACGCTTCCATTAATAATTGTACAGATATCGTTCCATCGCTTCTTGCTGAAATGCCAATTGTTTTATCGGCCGTTCTTCCAATTACGAAGGATGCGTGTACGTCTTTTAATGATAAAAGTGCATTAGATACTTTTGCTAAGGCACTTCTTTCAACGATGTCTTTATCATCAGATACACAATATAGGACTCCATAGGCTGGCGTTTTCATCGTTGAAAGGATTTTATTGGTTAAAGCGTATTCTTCATAATCATCTTTAAGGAATTCATCAGCGACAGTATTGTCAGCGCCATATTTTTTCAAAATCTCCGCTGCTTCAAAGGTATTTTGTCCAACTGATTTGCTCTTAAAGTATTGCGAATCCATGAAAATACCCGAAAGCATTATTGTTGCATATGCCGGTTTTAATTCCATTCTTGGGTTTGCTTGAGCATAGAAAATCATTTCAGCAATCAATTCCGAAGCGCTTGATGCCGATGGTTCAATGAAAGCAAAGGATGGTTTATCAATATATGATTCGCCTCTTCTATGGTGGTCGATAACAGCTACCTTTGTGGCTAAATCAAGTAATTTAGGTGCCATGACGTTTCTTGGAACGGAAACATCAACGACAATTACTAATGTTGAAGGGGTAAATTGAGCCGCAGCTTGTTCTGGCGTGATCGTCAAACGTTCGATTGTGTCTTTAGAGAAAGAATTTGTTAAGGCTAAACGGGCTTTCTTTTCTGTGCGCTTTGGAGCATAGACAATCTTTGCCGGTTTCTTGCAAGCTTCACAAATAGCCATAACGCCTAAGCAGCTTCCTAAAGCGTCCATATCCATATCATTATGGCCCATGATATAAATCATCTTGGAATCTTTGATGATTCTACGTAAGCTTCCAATATGCGAACGAACGTTGACCTTAGATGTGTTTTCAACAGCAACGGATTTTCCGCCAAAGAAGCGTAAATCTTGTCCATACTGGGCAACGACAACCTGGTCGCCACCACGAGCGAGGGCGGTGTCGATGGCGCCTTCAGCCATTTCATAAAGTTTAGAAACAAATTCTGAATCGTGAGAGAAGCCAATAGAAAGGGTTAATGGGGTGTCTTCTTTGTCTTGAACGGCACGAACCTTATCAAGAACAGAGAAACCGTCTTTTTCCATTAAGTCGAGAGCTTCAAAATTGCATACGGCAAAATATCTGTCCTGTTTAACCTGAGTCAATAAGACTTTGTAGCTTCTAAAATATTCACGAATGGTTGCTTTAACATTCATTATGGCATCAGCAACAGCGTCCGTATC
>CAVKAU010000262.1:0-3486 GCA_963654035.1 bacterium
CAGTAGAGATGTGGGGGATATTATAATCCTTGGCCATCCATGCAGCATGTGTGCCTTTGCCAGCACCTGGAGGGCCCATGAGAATGATATTAAGCATAATTATGCCTCCTTAACTTGGTCGTAAGATTTTCCGGCAATCAAGCCATCGATTTGACTGTTAAGTTCGATAGCGACGCCGACAATGATGATTAATCCTGTGCCACCTATTGCAAGGGAAGTATCAGTTCCGAATGCGTTAGCCCAAACAAGGACTATTGGTAAGGCAGCAATGATTGATAATGACATGGCACCGATGAAGGTGACACGATTTAGAACTTTTCCAACATACCTTTCCGTTTCTTTTCCTGGGCGGATGCCTGGGATATAGGAACCGGATTTCTGGAAGTTATCAGCAAGCTTCTCTGGATCTATTTGCATTTCTGCATAGAAGAAAGTGAAGGCGATGATCAAAGCTAAGTAAATGAACAATCCCCAGTTCATCTTCCACGTTGTGCCATCAAAATTTGTCATGGTCATCGTGGTGTTGTAATTGAAGATATTTAACCAAGAGGCATTGCTTGCTTCAGTTGAGATGAAGGAAGCGATGATACTTGGCGCGGTTAAGATACTTGAAGCGAAGATAACCGGAATGACGCCAGCCGAATTAATTTTAATTGGCAAGAAGGAAGCGCGGGCCATTGAGGCGGAAGCACCACCTTTTCCAGCATGTTGAACCGGAATACGTCTTTGTGATAATTCAGTGAAGACAACGAATGCGACAATCGCAAGCATTGCTAAGATATAAAGAGCAAATTGGAAGGCGCCTTTGATCATTTGCGTTGAGCCATAATCAACGTTGCCTGTGATCCACTTGCTCCAAGCGGTAGATATTTGAGTTGGAAGGCTTCTAACACAGCCAGCGAAGATGATGACGGAAATACCGTTTCCGAGGCCTTTCTCTGTGATTTGGTCACCAAGCCACATGGTAAGCATTGAGCCACCAAGAAGAATTGTGACAATATAGGCATATGTCCAGAAGTTATCGGCCATGCTAAGGGAGATATATCCTTGGTTGACCATGGTACGAATCATACCATAGCCTTGGACAGCTCCAAGAAGCAAAGTCAGATAACGGGTGGCCATTTCCATCTTCTTTCTTCCGTACTCGCCTTGTTTGGAGAGTTCGGTAAGAGCCGGAAGGACGTCTTTTGAGAGAAGTTGGATAATAATTTGAGAAGTAATGTAAGGTGAAACGCCAAGGGCGAATACGGAGAAGTTCGAGAGAGCTCCTCCGCCTAAGAGGTCCATGAGAGCGAAAGAATTTCCGCTGTTCATGATGTTAGTTAATTCATCCGAGACTTTGACCCCAGGAACAGTAATAACCGCCCCAACCCTAAGAACAAAGAGGATCATTATCGTGAAGAAAATACGATTGACAATGTCCTTATTTTTAAAGATTGAGACGAATTTTTTCATTACTTAACTTCCTCAGCTACGCCGCCGGCATCTTCGATGGCTTTCTTTGCGGAAGCAGAGAAAGCATCAGCCTTAACGGTAAGCTTCTTTGATAGTTTACCACTACCAAGGATTTTAATTCCATTAATATCGCTCTTAATTAAGCCTTTTTCGAGTAAAACTTTAGCATCAATGGTTGCACCTTCCTCGAAAGACTCAAGGAGACCAACGTTAACAATGGCTTTTTCGACTCTAGCAAGATTCTTGAATCCATATTTAGGAAGACGTCTTGCTAATGGCATTTGTCCGCCTTCGAATCCACGTTTCTTTGTATGAGCGTGGGCACCTTGTCCTTTTTGGCCTTTGCCGGCTGTTTTGCCGTTTCCAGAGCCAATGCCTTGTCCTTTACGGAAGTGTTTCTTCTTAGAACCTGGCACGACAACAAGACTATTTAAATTCTCAGCCATGATTATTTATCTCCTTTCGTTGCTTTTGGAGCAGCATGGGAGGCTTTGATTTCTTCTGGGGTCTTTAAACCACGGAGAACCATAACCTTATCGTATTCTTTGAGTTGTAATAAGGCAGCATCAGTTGCGCGAATGACGTTAATGGCAGTGCGGGAACCGTAGACTTTGGAAACGATGTTCTTAATGCCTGCGAGTTCAAGAACGGCACGGACTGCGCCACCGGCGACGATACCTGTGCCAGCTGGAGCTGGTTTTAAAACAACTTTTGTCGAAGTATGGGAACCAGAAACTTCGTGAGCAATGGTTCCTTTTTGGACCTTGACATAGTGAAGGTCTTTCTTTGCGGCAGTGAGAGCTTTCTTCATTGCATCCGGTACTTCACCAGATTTACGCATAGCATAGCCATAATGTCCTTTGCCATCGCCAACGACGACGAGAGCATCGAAACGCATGGTTTTACCACCTTGTTCAACACGGGTAACGCGGTTGATGGTGACGACTCTGTCTTGGAAATCGTCTTCAACGCGACGGAAACCGCCACGTCCACCACGTCTTTCACCTGGTTTGCCTTTGTGGTTGCCGAATTTACGGCTTCCTGGACGTTCGGATCCACGGGAACCGCGTGGTTCATATTGTGGATTGCCTGTTGGATTTTTTTCTTTAGCTGGCTTTTCTTCTACAGCATTAACAGTTTTATTTTCTTCCATAATTAACTCCTTAGAAGACTAAGCCTCCTTCTCTAGCGGCGTCAGCAAGAGCTTGGACGCGGCCATGGTATTGATAACCACCACGATCGAAAACGACTTTGGAAATGCCAGCGGCAACGGCCTTTTTGGCAATGTCTGCGCCAACTTTAGCAGCAGCTTCGCAATTGGAGCCAGATGCTAATTTGAGTTGAACAGAGCCAGAGCTGACGAGGGTTGTTCCTTTGACATCATCGATGATTTGAGCTTCGATGTGCTTGTTGGAACGGAAGACGACTAAACGTGGGCACTCGGCAGTACCGGAGATCTTTTCACGAACGCGAAGGTGTCTGCGTTCACGAACGACTGATCTTGCTTCTTTTTTGATCATATTCTATTTACCTCCTTATTTCTTACCGCCGGCAGCAGCACGCTTACCAACTTTCTTGATGAGGTGTTGTCCTTTGTAGTGAACACCTTTTTGGCCATAAACGTCTGGTCTATGTTTGTCATAGATGAGAGCGGCAGTTTGGCCAACTTCTTGCTTATTGCAGCCTTCGACGATGATGTGTGTTTCATCTGGGCAGCTAATTTTTGTGTATTTGCCAACTGGGGCAACGGTGATTTGATGGCTGTAGCCTAAGAACATAGTAACTTCGCCATTTTTGACGGAGGCACGGTAACCAGTACCATTGATTTCTAATTCTTTCTTCCAACCTTCATGGACACCGACAACAGCAGCGTTTAATAAGGCTGCTGTTGTTCCATGGTTAGCACTGCCTTGCTTTGTTTCAGCGGCAAGTGGCTTAACATGGAGGTGGCCGTCGGCTTCCTCGACGCTGACGTCAGAAGGAATTCTGACGCTTACTTCGCCTTTAGGGCCTTTGACGGTCATGACGTTA
>CAVKAU010000263.1:0-2877 GCA_963654035.1 bacterium
AAAGAAAAAGATTCCTTAAGATTTTCATAATAAGGCAATCTTTCTTTGATAGTAATTATTACGTATTCTTTTTCTGGCAAAAATTTAATCACGTTAGTATTATAGCTAATTTTTCGGTTTATAGGCACGAGTTGCTTTAACTGCTTCTTGCCATCCTTCGTAAAGTTTGTCAGCTTCTTCTTTTTTCATTTGCGGAATAAAACGTTTCGAGCATGTGTGGTTGGATTCGATTTCTTTGAGATCTTTCCAAAAACCACAGCCAAGACCGGCTAAATAGCCTGCTCCAAGAGCAGTTGTTTCAACGCAAGAAGGGAGTCTAACTTCCGCTTGAAGAATATCGGCTTGGAATTGCATAAGCAAATCGTTAGCCGAAGCGCCGCCATCAACTTTTAAAACTTTCAAGTCGAGTCCGGCATCGTCTTGCATCGTTTTGATTACGTCGGTTGATTGATAAGCTATCGAATATAGGGCGGCTCTAACAATATTATGACGATCGGCACCACGAGTTAAGCCGAAAATTGCTCCTCTGGCATCGTCGTCCCAATATGGCGTTCCAAGCCCGACAAAGGCTGGCACAACATAAACGCCATTAGTATCAGGCTTTCTTGAGGCGTATTCTTCTGATTGAGAAGAATGTTTAAACCAAGCCATCTCATCTCTAAGCCATTGAACGACGGCCCCGCCGATAAAGACGGATCCTTCAAGGGCGTATGTCGTTTCTTTTCCTATTTTCCAAGCGATTGTAGTTAATAAGCCATTATTGGAAATTATTGGCTTTTCGCCACAATTCATAAGCATAAAACAGCCTGTTCCGTAAGTGTTTTTAGACTGTCCTTTTTCAAAGCAGCATTGGCCAAATAAAGCGGCTTGCTGGTCTCCTGCCACGCCAAAGATATGCACTCCGCCAGCAAAGAAAGAGGCCTCGCCAAAATCAGCGTCATTGTCTTTTACTTCTGGGAGCATATTCTTATTTATTTGCCACATTTTCAAGAGTTCATCATCCCAGCATAAATCGTTAATGTTAAATAAGAGGGTTCTTGAGGCATTTGAATAATCGGTAGCGTGAACCTTCCCCCTTGTCATTTTATAGATTATCCATGTATCAATAGTGCCAAAAAGAAGATCACCATTATCCATTTTCTCTTTTGCATCAGAGACATTTTCGAGAATGAAACGAATCTTTGAAGCGGAGAAATACGGGTTAATGCGTAAACCAGTTTTTTCACGAATCAATTCCATTTTATCTAGGTAACGTTCGCAAATTTCTTGCGTCTGCTTAGATTGCCAAACAATTGCATTATGAATAGCTTTCCCGGTCTTCTTATCCCATACGACTGTCGTTTCTCTTTGATTCGTTATCCCAATGGCCGCAACTTCTTCCATCGAAGCGCCTGAAACAATGAGTAATTCATTGATGACGTCAACGACAGAAATCCAAATAGAATTTGCGTCTTGTTCAACCCAGCCTGGTTTTGGATAGAGGCATTCGACGGGTCGTTGAGCCTGATAAAGTTTCTCTCCCGCTTTAGAAATTAAGATGGCACGAGTTGAGGTCGTGCCTTGATCAATAGACAAAATATACTTCTTCATATTATTTAAAATGTCCTTTCGGATATGTTATGTCTATTATCTTACAAATTCAGATAAATAAAAAGGACTTTGAATCAATCAAAGCCACTTTTTTAACTATCTTAAAAATTTTTGTTTGCTAAGGCGTTTTCGATTTCGGAAACTTCTTTAATGATTTTCTTGGTTAAGACTTCGCAACCGTCATTTGTGATAAGCAAATCATCTTCAATTCTTATGCCAATTCCCTTATCAGCCATATATAAGCCAGGTTCATCGGAGATAACCATTCCTGCTTCAAGAGGCAATTGCCTATATTCTCTAGAAGTTACACTAGCATAAGGATCATGAGTATCTAAGCCAATGAAATGAGAAATGCCATGGAAGAAATAATTATTTATGTCTTCTTTATTTTCGATAAAACCAGCGGCTAAGCACTCTTTTGCAAGGTATTCTTCAGCTGCTTTTTGTAAATCATCAATTGTGATTCCTGGCTTAGCTTTATTAGCTATCATCTTATTGCAGCCTAAGACTATTTCGTAAATTTGCTTTTGCAAAGGCGTGAATTTGCCATTGATCGGAACGGTTCTTGTAACATCAGCACAATAGAAATTTTTTCTGGAACCAAGATCGGAAAGGAGCAAATCACCATCTTTTAATGTGTCCATTGGGGTAGGATAGTGGAGGACTGTTCCGTGAATTCCTGAAGCCATGATGGTTGGAAAGGCTAATCCCTCATAGCCATTCAAATCATTAACTGTTTTTTGGAAAAGATCGGCTAGCTCGAATTCTTTCATGCCTGGTCTCATATAAGACCAAACGGAATATATGCCAATTTGCGTCGTGTCGATTGCAGAACGGAGTTCAGCTATTTCAGTAACGGACTTTCTTAAACGAAGAGTCGTTATTAATGGGTAAGCGTCGGAGATCACAACGTCGTTATATGTTGTTTCAAGTGTTCTTTTTTGGTCTCTTGTCGTCATACCATCGGCGATTTTTATTTCGCGATCTAAATCAAGGTATAGTTTATTGATTTCGCCATAAACTTGAAATTTAGGATTCAATATTTCATCAATTTTGGCGGTTAATGAATCAATTATCTGAACATTTTTAAGGCCGGAGATCTTAGTTGCCTCTTGGGGAGTTAAACGTTTTCCGTACCATTTTTCTTTTCTTTCATCAAATGGTGAAATGAATAAAAATTCTTTCATCTCTCCATAGGAATTAACCAATAGTAAAGCGGAGTCTTCTTGATTGATTCCGGTTAAATAGTGGAAATTCTTATTAACTTCGAATGGATATGTTTCATCG
>CAVKAU010000264.1:0-5050 GCA_963654035.1 bacterium
ACGCGTTGCGCCATATAGTTATCGATTGTTGAAGCGTCATGTTGAATCTTCTGCTCAAGTTGCTTGAAGTAGGTTCTTGCATGATTCTTTTTGAAGGTATAAACGATTCCTCCAATGATAAATATAAACCAAACACCAACATTAACTGCTTTATCGGTGCCATTTAATTCGACAGGGACTTTCTTGTCGATTACGTGGACGTCTCTACCAGCGGTGTTTTCTAAGCTAACATCTGTTTCGTCTAATTGTGCCATATTCTTTTTTCCTTTCTAATATGTTTGCATATATTATATGCATTTTCTATTCAACTTCATCACTTTTTTCTTCGAATGCTTCCTTAAGGATTTCATCGACATCATTTCTTGTTTCATCATCAAGCATCATCGAGAACATTCCGCGTCCAAAGAAGGCTGCCTTAGAGGAATCGACAAGGCCAGAAAGTTTCTTATCTTTCTTAAGCTTTGAGTTGAAATCTTTTCTAGAAGCTCCAGTATAGGCAAGTTGGAAAGAACCATCTCCGTCAATCCTATCATATTGAATCCAATGAACCGGAACATCATGCCAGCTTCCATCACCGCCAAACACTGGAATATAGTCCGTCTTAGGTGTGGTTTTATAGGAATATGTATGAACCTTGATTCGATCAAGCTCGCCATCTTTTTTAGCTGAGATGGATTTAATCATAACAGGCAATGATGGGTCACATTTATCAGGCATAAAGAGAGATTGATCCATGGAATTAGCCATTGCTTCATGTTCGCAATAGGAATAGTTAGTGGCAATATCTTGCTCAAAGATATATTCCTGAGGCATATGCATCTGATAGAGAGGAATCGATAATAATGGAGCTAAGTCAAAGAATAGGTGTTTGATAAATTCATCACAATAAGTAATGAACGAATTCTTTGAAACGGTGAAATCATATGATGTATACGTGCTTGGTCCGGCTGAATAATCAAATGATTGAGAATGCCTTGAGCAAACATAGTTAACCATTCCTTCTTTTACCATAAAGAAGTCGTCGCCGTATGGTTTAGGATCAGAAAGCAAGGACATCATATTTGTTTGGGCAAGTGGAGTAAAAAGCAAGCGGAATTCAACTTCGTTATCTCTATCTAATGCGCCAAAGAAGACATCGAATTCATCGTTTCCTGTTGGAGTGAAGGTTTTGCCAGAGGTGATCGCTTTATCAGCAAGCTTGTTTATTTCCTTCATTTTGCTCTTGACAGTCTTCTCTCTTTCTTTCTCGTCAAGGCCATTAATGGAAGATGGGGAACGTGAGAAATTTAAATGAGGCGCGGCTTCATTGCCGTAAACAAGAACGGTGTTTCTAGAATAAAACGGTGCTTTATGAACGCTTGTGGCGGTGAGGGTTTGACTATGATGGTGAGCGACGCGGTTGCCCTTAGAGTCAGTTGAGTATGTCGTCCAGGTAATGGTTATGCTTCCGGTGTATTTTTTATCTTGATAATCTTCTTTTAAGGTCTTCTTTAGAATAAATGGGTTTCCTTGAATGTTGCCAGAAAGAATTCCGAGAATCGATTCGTTTTCTTTTCCTTCTCCTTCAAAGCCAAATTTATTAACGAGATAGTTAAGTCTGCTTGCAGAAAAATATGGGTCTAAGTCAATGATATTGGTAACCTTTTCCATAATTTTTCCTGGCAGAGACCAGTCAAAAGATGCATTAAGGCTTTCCATATCGGCATAGCATTCTTTGAGTTTGGCCGCAGTTTCCTCTTTTGCTTTGGCTAAAGCGTCCTCTCTTTGTTTGATTACATTATTAAGATTCTTTGTGATATGGATGATTAAATAAATTCCAAGTCCAAGTAGGACCACTCCAATAATTAGTAGCCACCACATTTTGGTGATATTCATAATGCCAAAGGCACCTGTGATAAAAGCACCTACGAAGGAGAAAATGATTAAAACCATGAAGAAAGTTTTTAATCCTTTTGAGGAGCCTAATTTTCCTTCCGCTTCTTTTTGCTTAGCTAATAAACTGTTATATTCGCTAACGTGTTGGGCGTTGGCTTTTTCATCCGTGCCCGCTTCTTTTGCGAGCTTTGCGAAATATTCTTCTGCTCCTTGATGATATTGCGCTTTTAATTGCCTTTCATAAAGGTCTTTCGGCTTATAGAGGATTTCTTTTGATTCCATAATTATTTCCCTTGATTTCTTGTGTATTATAGCAAAAAGAAGACTGCTTGTTTATCCTTTTCAAGCAGTCTTTCTTTCTTATTCTAAGAATGGTATGTCAGCTAAGGCGAAATCTAATCTTCTAAGGTCTTCTTTTTTCATCCAAACATAGTCAGTATGCTCGCTTAAATCAAGATTCCCTGAGATTAATTTGCATCTATAGCCATATAAGGTGATGGAGAATGGCTCATAAGGGTAGATATCTTTATATTCATAGTCTGATTGGCCTATGTATTCTATTGGTTCGATTTTTGAATTGAGTTCCTCTTTGATTTCGCGAATGATCGTTTCTTCGTGGCTTTCCCCTTCTTCAATCTTTCCTCCAGGGAATTCCCATTTATTTGCCAAAGCTTTGCCTGGGCCTCTTTTGCAAGCGAAAATCTCGCCATTTTCATTTTCGATTAACGCGCACACGACTTCATAATGTTTCATATTTACGCCTCTTTAAAAACCTTTGGAATGATATCGAAGTCGTCATAATATGATTCCGAAACTTCCTTATCTAATATTACATCAAGAAGGAGAGTTGGCTTATCATCGTTTTTGGAAATTCTCAAATTATCAAAATGCCCCGTTCCAAAATATGAATATGGGAGATTAATTCCGCGGTCATCTTCCATTTTCCTGACAAATAGGTGAACGATCTTGGTGTTTTGAATCTTTTGCCCGATGCTATTTTCAAGGGTGACGTTATTTTCGCTTTCCCATTGGAAGGTTCCTTGATCGATGAATTTGTCTTTGTAATTAAGTTTTTCTTTGGCTTCCGCATCTTTTTTGAGATTGACGAAGATATATGTTTCTTTCGTTTTTTCATCAAACTTGGTTCCCTTCATGTAATTGAGTGAGTTTTCTTGAAGGATCATCATGATTTGCTCTTTATAATAGTTTCCCATCAATTTGAACTTGCCTACATAGTCACCAAAGTCAATCTCATAACGGGATATTCCATAATTAAGAGTATCTAGAAGGAATTTTCTAAATTCTTCGCTAAAAGATGATATAGAAAGTTTTCCATCAATAATTATTTTCTTTTTCATTAGCAAAAAATAGGCGTGATTTAGCGTGTCTTTTGTGATTTTTGATGAATCTATTAAAGAAACAAGATTTAAAGTTCCATCTAGCATTTGCTTGATGATTAAGTATTCGTCCTTTCTTACTAACGGAAGAAAATCCGAGACATTATTGAGGAATTCAACCTCATTTTCATTGAATAATGGGATACTATCCTCGCCTATGTTCTTTAGAAATTGATAATAGGATCGATTCTTCTTGCCATTTATTTTGGCTTTGATGAATTTAATCAAATCTGGGGCGATTTCACTATCTAAATAATCTAAATGTGTTGGATATGTAGGGGATTTTAAGTATTTTTTGAAATTTCGGTAATCTTGTTCAAGCAATTCTCTCTTATAAAAATTAGTATTATCAAGGTAGTTGATGATTTCTTGTTTAGAAAGATCGTCAAAGAAAATCGAAAGACCGGGTATGCCTAAAGTAGAGAAATTAGTTTTAACCATCGTCTTTAAAGTGTATTGATCGATGAACGTAGAATTCGTAAGAGTGCCTAAGGCGAAGGCTATTTGCGTTGAGCGGCGATAATTGTTTCCAATAAAATCAAGAACCACGCAATAATCTTTATTTGGGGCCTTTCTTAAGCCTCTCCCTAACTGTTGAAGGAAAATTGTCGGAGACTCGGTTGGCCTAAGAAAAAGAACCATGTTAATTAAAGGGACATCCACTCCTTCATTAAGAATATCAACGCAGCAAATTATCTCTAAAGGGTTCGTTTCGTCTTGCAGATTCTTAAAGGCTTTGATTCTTTCCCCAGTATCGTTATTTCCGGACAAAAAAATCGCGTTATATCCTGCTTCAGATAGTTTCTCTTTCATGCTTTGGGCGTGTTGCAAGGACGTGCAAAAGGCAATCGCTTTTAATTTTTGTCTTGGAATCCTGTATTTTTCAATTTGCTTAGCGATAAAAGTAACGTTCTCCTCTTTAGCAATTTCCGAAGCGACGATTGATTTATTTTCTGAAGAATAATCGGCAAATTCATCGCGTATGGCGTAATAATGGAACGGAACAACTAAGTCATTGCTTAGGGCATCTTTCAATCTCATTTCAAAAGAAACGTTGTTGCCAAAGAGTGAAAAAACGTCTTGATTGTCCATTCTTTCTGGGGTGGCAGTTAAGCCAAGAAGAAAAGACGGTTTGAAATAATTGATTATTTTGCTTCCCGTTTCCGCGACGATATGATGGGCCTCATCGTAAACGATATAGTCAAATTCCTTCGGGTCGAATTCATCTAGATGCTTAGCTATCATAGCCGAGGAGGCAAAGATAAAATCAGCATTAAGGTCTTGGCTTTTGCCATTATATAAGCCATAAGATCTTCTTGCTTTAAAAACATTGCTAAAAGTTTTCATCGCTTCTGAAAGAATCACATCGCGGTGCACGACGAATAAAAGTCTTTTTGCATCAAAGTTTTTAGCGTCAAACGCCGCTAAATAAGTCTTCCCTGAACCGGTTGCGGCAATAACTAAGGATCTTTCAACTCCTAAACTTCTATTTCTTATGAGTTCTTTTAGGGCTCTTTTTTGCATAGCATTAGGCCTTATTGAACCATCTTCTTCAAAATCGTAGTCCATATCCCACTTAACTAAAGCATATTCTTGGCTCGTGCGATATTTATCGATCAAAGACATGGATAATTCGAGCGTCCTCTCCCATAACTCATCGAATTCTTTCTTTGCCTCATTGAATGTCAGAATGTTTTTGCTATCGCTTAGCATGATGTTCCATTCAACGTTTTTTAGCAAAGCAAAACGGGTGATATTGCTAGAGCCAATAAAAACAC
>CAVKAU010000265.1:0-6671 GCA_963654035.1 bacterium
GGCTCCAGGAGAAGATACAAACATTGTTTTTATCTCTTTCGTACATAGATGATGCTCTATCTAAGGCAATCTTCGCCCACTTAGGATTTGAGCCGGGAAGATATTTGCTAACGTCTTTAAAATGTCCTTCAAAGACTCTTGAATGTGATTCGATGCAACATTCATCCATGACAAAGAACCCATATCTATTGGCGTATTCATATAATTTCTTATCGTTTGGATAATGACAACATCTAATTGCGTTAACGTTGTTTTCCTTTAATAGTTTTAAATCGAATAATAAATCGTCTAATGAAGTAGTTCTGCCATTAAAACAATCTATCTCATGACGATTTACGCCTTTAATTAATAACGGTGTTCCATTCCAATGAACGCACCCATTGATAATTTCTTGATGAGAGAATCCGATTTCTAATGATGACGTCTCTTCATCGCCGTTATTGTCGGTAAGAGTAATCGTTAGCCAATAAAGGTTTGGCTCTTTAGCTGACCAAGGCAAAATATTTTTAACTTCTTTTTCTAATTCAAATGATCTATCAGTTACCTCAACTTCTTCGTTAAGCAACGTCTTTTCATTTTTGCATAGAGAAATGTTTGCTGTTGTTCCGTTGCTAGATAATCCTTTAATTAACAATTTCCCATCCTTGAAGCCGTTAATTAAATCTGTCTTAACGTCAACGTCTTCAAGATGAACCTCGCCAATTGAAATGATAGAAATATCTCTAAATAAGCCGGAGAATCTCCAAAAATCCTGATCAAGCATCCAGGAAGAGGCACTCCATCTAAAGTTATAGATAACAAGTTCATTCTCTTCTTCGAGATAAGGCGTTAAATCAAATTCCGAATCAACATACAATCTTGTTGAATAGCCAACGAAATGGCCATTCAAATAAACATATATGGCTGATTCAAATCCTTCAAATCTTAATATATGTCTCTTTCCTTTTGTTAGTTGCTTGAAAGAAAAATGTTTGCGATAAATGTTAACTGGGTCACGTAACAAATTAACTTCACCTGGCTCTAAATCTTCTTTCCCCTCCCAAGCGTATTCAGAATTGGAATAGATCAATTCTTCAGGAACTTCCATTTCTGCGGAACGTGGCAAAACGCATTTTTTAAAAGCAAGCGTTTGATAATCTAATAATTCATCAGTCCATCCGGAAGAACGGTAAAAATCCCATTTGCCATTGAGAGAGAAAATTGGTTCTTTCCCGTTAATGAAAAAATGATGTGAAGAATGTTCGTCTAGTAAGTTCACCCCGATTGTCTCAGGATCACTTAAGTAGGACAGGTTAATTTTATCCATATGCTTTACCTCGTAAAAATTGTCTTCCTTTTTATTAGATAAAGCAAAGAAAAAAGATGTCTAACGAAGACATCTTGCAAAATTCAGTTTCGTCTTGTCCCGTAAAACTATCGCGACGAGACATAGACAGCAGGCATATGACGGATCCTAAACTAACCCAACTATCCTTACGGTAGGAAGATCCATTTCTGTTCCTATGGCTATATTATACCGGTAATTTTTTCCTTTGCAATACCCAATTAGGTAATAATTTGTAAAGGTGGCGTAAAGACTTTGCTTATATTGCGTTATCCCAGATTTTATGAACTGCTTCAGGGTGATCGATAAATGGGTTACGGTTGTTTTGCAAAAGATAAGCTGCGTCGTTACGTTTTGTTTCTTTTTCCGATACTGGATCTAAATCATTCCACTCTAGATATGTTTTTATTGCCCAAGAAGAAAGAGAAGGATAAGTATTTTTAGCAAAAGAAGCGTAATTCATGGATGGAATCGATGATTGATATCTTGTAACGAAATAGAAATATGTTCTTGCAAAATCACCCTTATATTCATCGATTGGTTCAAATACCGTTCCGCTATATCCATTATTATTTCCAGTTCCTAATTTTGAACCATTTTTTGATGTATATGTGACATTTGACACGTTTCCATGTGGATAATTGCTACGCCTATTATTAACATATCCATCTGTTGGATAGACGTGAAATATATCCGATTTCATTTTTGAGGAATCGGTTCCGGCAAATGAAGACTGTGGTATTGAATGCTCGCGGTTATAAACATCTCCTTCGGCTTTATAGTTTCCGGCTCTATCAGTTTTAGGATTGAATTTTTCGTTGGAATACATATCCCAAATATATCCTTCAGACGTTAAATCGGTTTTTTCGTAGGCTGTCCATAGCCCGTCATATCCAATCGTTTTTGTATTCTTGCTGATAACGTTAAATAATGATGTTTTTAGCGTGGCGCCAGTGGCATTCCAATTGATTCCTTGGTAATAACCATCTTTGTCTATGTCTGGATCATCGGAGGAGTCAGAAGATTCGCTGGAATAAGGCTGATCGCTTGAAGATGATGACTCACTTGAATACGGTTGATCATTTGATGAAGACGAAGGCGGTTCTTCGGAAGAGTTCGATGTTTCATCGCTACTTGTTGATTCTTCCCTTTTACTTGATGAATCTTGGAAAACTGAAGAATCTTCGTTCATAGAAGAACTGTTTGGAACGATCTCTCCACAAGAAGACAATGATAAAAGAATTACTGACAAGTTTAATAATAATTTAGACTGGTGTTTTCTCATGTTCTATATATTAACAAAGCAAAAGAAAAAGTGCCACCCTTAAGGATGACACTTAAGATTCGATAAATCTTATTTAGCAAATTTAGCAAAGCGAGCTTTTGCTTCAGGAGAAAGATTGTAGAAAGCATCAATTCCTGGATATTGAGCGGTTTCGCCAAGTTCTTCTTCGATTCTGATTAATTGGTTGTATTTTGCAATACGATCAGTACGGCTCATAGAACCGGTCTTGATTTGTCCAGCGTTTAAACCAACAACTAAATCAGCGATGGTTGTATCTTCTGTTTCACCAGAGCGGTGGGAGACAACACATGTCCAGCCATTTCTCATGGCTTCTTGGCATGTATCAAGGGTTTCGGTTAATGTACCGATTTGGTTAACTTTGACTAAGACAGCGTTAGAGCAGCCAAGTTCAATGCCTTTCTTGACATAAACTTTGTTTGTGACAAAGAGGTCATCACCGACAAGTTGAACTTTCTTTCCGAGTTTTTCGGTAAGGAGTTTCCAACCTTCCCAGTCATTTTCGCTAAGTCCGTCTTCGATTGTGATTAATGGATATTTTTCAACGAAGTCTTCTAACATAGCGATCATTTCTTCGGAGGTCTTCTTGCCTTGTCCGGATCTCTTTAAGTCATAGACGTGTTCTTCGGCATTGTAGAATTCGGAAGAAGCAAGGTCCATGCCTAAGCAAATATCTTTGCCTGGGAGATATCCAGCGGCTTTGATGGCTTCGACTAAGACTTCGAGAGGTTCTTCGTTGCTCTTAAGTCCGTTAGGAGCAAATCCACCTTCATCGCCAACAGCAGTGATATCGCCTCTCTTCTTTAAGATGCTTCTTAAAGCGGCAAATGTCTCAGCACCCATTTGAAGCGCTTGGGAAAGTGATTTTGCGCCGACTGGCATAATCATGTATTCTTGGAAGTCGACTGAAGAATCAGCGTGTTTGCCACCATTGATGACGTTCATCATTGGGACTGGTAATTGTTTGGCGTTTGGTCCACCGATATAGCGATAAAGTGGGAGGCCAACATAATCAGCAGCGGCTTTGGCAACCGCAAGGGAAACGCCGAGCATGGCGTTTGCGCCGAGTTTGCTCTTAGTTGCTGTTCCGTCTAAGGCGATCATTGCTTCATCGATAGCGACTTGGTCTAAGACGCTCATACCGACTAATTCTGGTTCAATGATCTTATTAACGTTTTCGACTGCCTTTAAAACGCCTTTTCCACCGAAGGCATTCTTGTCGCCGTCACGAAGTTCGAGAGCTTCTCTTTCACCTGTGGAAGCACCGCTAGGAACGGCAGCTCTTCCGAAAGCGCCGCTTTCTGTGAGGACATCGACCTCAATTGTTGGGTTTCCACGAGAGTCAATTATTTGGCGAGCATGGATCGATTCAATAAATGGCATGTTTTTCTTTTCTCCTTTTATTAATTTGATTTTAAACATGCTTACATAGTAAGCGAATAGATTATAAAGCAAAAAAGTTGAAACTAGTATTAAGAATGATAATTTAACGAATTATCGATTAAGGCAATCTAAATAATAAAATCGTGTAATAAATTAAAAATAATGGGGTTTTACGATGGATATTTTGAAATTTTAAATATTGTTACCTAAAGAATGTTTAATCTTTAAATGCCTAGAAATAAATTTCATTTATAATAATTTCATATGATTAAAGATTGGAAAGACTTATTTAACAAGGTCGAAGAAGAAGACTATTCAAAAACATTAAAAGCATTTCTTGACGCAGAATATAAAACGGGCGTTATCTATCCACCAAGAGATATGATGTTTCAAGCCTTTAAATTCACTTCCCCAAAAAGTTTGAAAGTTGTAATTATCGGTCAAGATCCTTATCACAATCCAGGGCAGGCGATGGGCATGTCTTTTTCTGTGCCTCGTGGAATGGACCTTCCGCCATCTTTGATTAATATTTATAAAGAAATACAAAAAGATCTCGGCATTGATATGAATTTTGAAAATGGCGACTTAACGCCATGGGCTGAGCAAGGCGTTTTACTCTTAAACGCTTATCTTAGCGTTAGAGCCGGCATTCCTTTGTCCCATCAACGTCCCGAATATGAAAAATTCATAAACGACACGCTTACATACATAGAGACATTAGATCAACCAATCGTTTATATGCTTTGGGGAGGATTTGCTAAGAAATATGAATCTAAGGTAACCAATCCGAATCACCTAGTTTTAAAAGCAAACCATCCTTCGCCGTTAAGCGCCAATAGAGGTGGTTGGTTCAATAATCATCTTTTTAGCAAATGTAATGATTTTTTGCTTGAAAATGGCGTTGATGAAATAAATTGGCAAATAAAATAAAAATAAATAATCAATTTATTTCGAATTCGTGTTATAGTGCATTGTCCGATTTGAAAGGAGACCCAAATGGAAAACGAAGAAAAAGAAATAAAAGAAACCACCGAAACTCCAAAACCAGTTGAAGCGGAAGTTGTTGTTCCTGAGGAAGAAAGCGATTTTGCTGATCAAGTTCAACCTGCTCAACCTTCCGAAGAAACAAAAGTAGATTCTACGCCTGTCGTTGAAGAGGCACCCGAAGAGGAAATCAATCTCTACGCCGAAAAAGAAGAGACTCAAACTCCAGCATCCGAAGAAGAAAAAATAGCCGAAACAAAAGAAAACGCAAAAGAAGAAGCTGGCGAATATTTTTACGAGAGTCCTGAACTTGCCGCCATTGAAGAAGCGAGAAAAGGTTTCCATAAGATTTACAAAAAATTAAATATTATCAAATGGATCATTACCGCAGTTGGTTTAGCCCTTATTGCAACCGGATGGATAGTTCCTACAGCAATTGGCGGAATAAATTCTAATATAACGATGTATATTTCTTTAGGCGTTACCGCTGTCGTATTGGTTGCAATTTCAGTTTATTCGGTGATTTTCCGTAAGAAAGTCAACGCACAAATGAAAACATATTTCAAAGAGTACTATGACCACACGTGTGCATACGTATATCCTCAATCAGTTGAAAACCTTAAAGGGACAGTTGATGATAAACTCCCTGAAGATACCTTCATCAATTCTGGCATCTACACTAATGTTGCCAAAGTTGGTTCAAGAGCTTATATGACCTTCTCTTATAAAGGCTTTAATGCTTCGATTGCCGATGCAGCCGCTCAAAAGAAAGGTGAACGTCAATTAGAAACGCTATTTGTTGGTAAATTCATCTATTTTGATGGCATCACTAGCAACGATGACCTTCTTATCTACCTTAAAGGCAATAAGAGAGCCTTGCCTCCTAATAGCCTTAAGGGCCGTAAATTAATTGAAGATAACAAAACAATGGTTATCTATGGAAATGGCAAAGCAAAGAGCCTTTTAACCAAAAAGGTTCGTGATGCCCTTTCGAAATTCGATACAAACAAAACCTTCATCGACATGGCTATCGCCATCAACGAAAAAGGTCTCTTCTTCGCCGTTGGTTATGAAGATGATTTGATGGTCTTGCCACTAGAAAAGCCATTCAATCCAGCTCCAACCAGACAAAACAAAGGAGATATTCAAAAAATACTCGATTTTGTCGACGCTTTAACGACTCGTCACGAAGATCGATAACTATTTAGAAGGATTGCCTCAAACCGAGGCAATCTTTTTTAATAAAAATATAGATATATTCTAACTTGAAAAACATTTATACTTTAAGCGTGGTCTTGAAAAATAGACATTCCCTATTATGATCGATAAAAAGAAAGATTTACAAAATTGGATTGTAGTCCAAGCCTATAAGCATGACGGCAGCCTACATAGGCAATGGTCACCAGGTTTCCTTTTGAAAGAAACTGACGAAGCGTTTTTTATTTGCTCACGTTCTTCTTTAATCACTGAATACGATGGTCGAAGATGGCTAACGAAAGAAAATGCCGTTTTCGTTCTTTTTAAAAAAGAATGGCTTAATGTCATTTGCATGTTTAAGGAAACTGGCGGAATTTGCTATTATGCGAATATCGCTAGCCCCACAATCATGGATGATCATTTTCTCCGCTACATTGACTATGATTTAGATTTGAAACTATATCCGGATAAGAGTATTAA
>CAVKAU010000266.1:0-8131 GCA_963654035.1 bacterium
GCCTTTAAGAAGACGGCCTTAACAGAGATCGATTCCAAATACGTAAGCGAACCTGAAAAGGCCACCACAGGCAAAGTAAAACTTCAACTGCCTGAAGGAATAACCGTCACAGGATTTGAAGAAGATCAAGAAGCAGGCAAGCCAATAACCGTTCCGAGTGTTGATCAAATCACTAACACCACGGGAAGAGAAATAGATGGTTGGTATATCGTCGATGATCCAATTAAAGCCATAAGCTCTTCAACTGTTGTTTCTGATATCAAAGAATACACGATCGCCCCATATTTTGCTTCAAACTATGGCGAATCATTACAAGCAGGCACCAACTCCAAAGGAAGCCTTCCAGATTATGCTGGGCATACCTTAGAAGATGGAACATTAGATGCTGGTGATGATGAAGAAATGGTCTTCAAGCAAAAAGACACCATCCTTGATGGATTAATCGCTAAGAATTTCTCCTCATCATATAAATTCAGCAAAGGAGACTATTTCAGAATATTAACCGGAACGACAGTCTCATCAAACATCAGATACAAGTTCCATTACATCTTGAAAAACAACTCAGCAAAAGACGTCTCCTTAACAACCTATCAAGTATTAGGTGGAAAGAAGATTTCTTCTGAAGAGGGCTCAAGCTCATATCAAAGCGTAATTGCGGCTAATTCTACCATTGAATTTGACCTAGAAATCAAATCGGAAACAGCAAATTCTAATGCCATAACAATCTTCGTCTTTGATGAAACGGCTGATGGATTAGACTTAGATATTGCCTTAGCAAAAGATAAAGTTCAAGAAGCCGTTAAATCAACCTTAACAATCGCTGGCGGTTCTGGAGTGTGTTTCGAAGATGGAAGCACATCAGTATCTCTTGCAGCCGGTGAGAAGATGCCTGCTATCAAAAATGAGACTGGCAGAACCCTTCTTGGCTTCTATGATGGTGAAAACAAATACACGTCTGACACATTTGAGATGCCAGGAAACGATATTGAATTACGTCCATATTTTGACGTCAAAGAAGGTTACACTCGTCTATATGCCATGTCAGGAAAAAGTGGAGGCCTTCCAAATAACACTGCTGGATCAATATCGAGTTCTTCCTTTGAAGGAACGAATTCAAGCACCGGTAACGCTAACGTCAAAGAAGAATATAAGACCATTGTAAAAGGCGATACGGGCTTAGACGAAGAAGGTCTTATCTTCAAAACAAAGAGTGGAGTATCCCTTGCCACTAAAGACGCCTTCCGTTTTGACTGCGTGGCGTCATCTTCCGCCGTTGTTACTTTAAACAAAGAACATTCTTACTGCTTCAACTTCGAAAACAGAGGTGAGAATGAAATTTCCTTTGATGTGACTGCCGTTAACACTGGAACTAACAAAGCTTCAGGAACTAATAACTCCTTTGAATTAACATTAGCAGCTGGTGCTTGTAAGAGCGTTGAAATCAACCCTACATTCGTTTCTGGCAGCGCTAATAAGAATGTCTTGATCTACTTTGAGGCAAAAGAAGATATGGCCTCATTAAATATGGCTGTATCCATGTCTGCAAAATTTAACCAATAGGGGAAATACATATGGATTACATTAAGAATTTATTTAAAACATTTTTGAAAGACCGAAAAATACCATTTTTCATCGGTTTAGGAACGGCAATTTTATCAGCTTTGGCAGGAATTCTCTACATTTCCTGCCTTGGCGGACTTGATCATAAATACATCAATGCATTGGTGGTTGTCTTGCCAATACTAGGATGTGTTGCGTATTTGCTTGCTGCCTTCTTTAAATGCACAAGGGCTGGCGCCATAGCTATGACTGCATTGGATTTTGCCGCATTGATTGTCTTTGCAATCACAATATACGAATATCCACTAGAGCAAGTAATGGTTATCTCTAACGTCATGGATATTCCATATATGGGCTCAATAATCTTTGTCGCAATAATATTTGTTCTTTCAATCGTTATATCGAATGTCGTTTCCTATCTTCCATTAGAGAAGGAAACCAAAGGAGAATAAGCATGAAAAAATTAAATTTAGCATCAGGCATCTGCCTTAATTTAGCCTCCCTTGCTTTTGGAGCGTCTCTTATCTTCTCCAATGTTTCGAGCAATGGCATGGTCTCTAACGCCTTAAATTCCGTTTTTGGCTATGGTAAGACAGAAATCATCAATACAGGCAAGACACCTATTCGTTTTAAGACTTGGTATAGTTCTGTCGAAGACGTCCTTAATGGCAATGGCGACGTTGCTAAAGCTGCTGAAAGCGAAGGAGCAGTCTTACTTAAAAATGAGAATTCCGCATTACCATTAAACACAAGCACGGATACTGTTTCATTATTCGGTGTTACAGCCTACGATCCAATGTATTCGCTTGATGGGGCAGGAGAGGTAAAAATAAACGAAAGCCGTCAACAATATCTCTATGATATGTTAGAAAAAGATGGCGTTACCCTTAATAAAGATTTAGCCACTTGGTATAAGAGTGATGAAGGAAAATCCTATTACCGCAAAGACTATATCAACATCTATAACAACAATTCCAATACAAATGGTAAGAATGCGACCTTAAATGGTGCACCATGGTCCGCTCTTCCTTCTTCAAAAGAAAATGGCAATACAGCCATCTTCGTTACTGGAAGAATGACAAACGAAGGCATTGATTTACTTCCAAGCAACGTTTCAGGCTTAGGAGCTAAGGATGATAATTACCTAGCCTTCACCGACAATGAATTAAGTGTCCTCAATGGCCTTAAAACATTAAAAGAAGAAGGAAAGATTAAAAAGATAATTGTCCTTTTCAACCAAGCAAACCCAGTCGTTGAAGACCTTCCTGAAGTATTAAAGAGCTACAACGTTGACTCAGCAATGTGGATTGGCTTCCCTGGAAGCGATGGCTTTAAAGCAGTCGCAGACTTATTAGTTGGAAAATCATCTCCTTCAGGCGGATTATCCACGACCTGGTTTACAAATAGAGACTCATCTCCTTCGACAGCATATTTTGCTAAAGGATCAAACGTCTTACTTCAAGAAGGAGTCTACCTTGGCTATAAATATGCCGAAACTAGGTACGAAGACAAACTATTAGGGAATGGCAATACGGCAACATATGATTATGGTGCTAATGTTGCTTACCCATTTGGCTATGGCTTAAGCTATTCATCCTTTGAAACAAATATCAAAGGAATTAAAAAAGACACCGATCCAGTTAAGAACTACGATTTAAAAGGCAATAAGGTAAGCGATGATAAATTACGCAAAGACGGCGATGATTTAATCGTCACGGTCGAAGTTAAAAACACTTCTAGCAAGGTTGCAGCCAAAGAAGTAGTTCAACTATATCTGCAAAAACCATATACCGAAACAAACAAGGAACACGGCGTTGAAAAACCGTCTGTTGAATTAGTCGGATTTGCAAAGACAAAGAAACTTCAGCCAGGCGAAAAAGAGACGCTAGAAATATCCGTTGATGCCAATAAATATTTCGCTTCATATGACATTACCGACAATAAATATGTTGTCGATAACGGAACATACTATCTAAGTGCGGCAAGAAATTCCCATGAAGCAGTCAATAACATCCTTAAGAAAAAAGGCGTTAGCAATGTTGATACGGAATATGGTGCGGGCGATGCCGATAACGCTTTAACGTATACCGTATCTAACGATTATTCGCAAAACTATGAATATTGGACAAGAGGCGGAAGCAAAGTCACAAATCTCTTTGATCACGCTGATCCAAATAAAGCTAGCGGCGATAAAAACAACGTCACATTTATGTCAAGAAAAGACTGGAAGGTTACTTGCGATGACGCAAAGAATCAAACAGTCACAATCAAGGGTGAGATGAATGACTTATCGGCCCTTAATACAAGGAATGGCGGATTATCTCTCGTTGATAAATATTATTCTGAAGCGAAAGCAAGTTTCAAAGACGAATATCCAACCTATGGCAAGAGCCTTGATACGACAGGAGTTGCAAAGATTCAATTAGCCGATATGGTCGGAGTTGAATATCAAGATATTGCTGGTGCGACAGAAGAGAGCAAGCAAAAATGGGAAGGCTTCATGGATCAATTAACCTTTGAAGATACCTACTCATTGTTGATGAATGGTCTAAGAAAGACAAAAGAAGTTACCTCAATTGGCAAGCCTCAAACGAATGACGTAAACGCCTCTAACGCCATATCATGGATGTTTGATATGTCCTTAGAAGGAGGACAAGGCTCAGCAAACGTTGGCTTTGCCTACCATTTCGATTCCTTAAATCGTCGTTATAATCCAACGGGATACCCATGCGAAGGAATTATCGCTTCATCATTTAATAAAGATATTGCCTATGCCGTTGGCCAAGCTTTAGGCGAAGACGGTCTTTGGTCAGGCGCATCAGGCTTATATGGCTTTGGCCTTGGGCTTCACCGCAACGCCTATCATGGCCGTGCTGGTGAATATTATTCTGAAGACTCATATCTTTCTGGCGTTATGGGCGGATATGAATCTAAAGGCGCTCAAAGCAAAGGATTATATGTCTATAACAAACATTTCGTCTTAAATGATCAAGAAACGAATAGAACATCATATAATACCTGGCTTACTGAGCAAACGATGCGCGAAACCTACATAAGGTCATTCGAGATTGCCATTGAAATTGGCGATGCAATGAATGTCATGAGCGCCTTCAACCACATCGGAAGTGTATGGTCTGGCTCAGACTATAACCTTATGACTCTTTGTCTTAGAGGAGAACTTGGAATGAGAGGCTTTGCCGTTACTGACTATTATCCAAGCGGCGGAATGTCCATGACTTATGGCGTTATGGCTGGAACAGACCTTCCTGATGGAGGAGAAAGTGCTTCAACATTTACTCAATTCGCTCCATCTGTTGGAGGATATGGCTATTATGCTCAAGCTATGCGCCAATCCGCACAAAGAATCCTCTATACGGTTGCAAACTCTAACGCAATGAATTTCATTGGCGTGGATACTAAAGTCATCTCTTATGATCCAGACTGGTATAAAACAAGAGATAGCATCATAACAGGCATCAACGTTGCCTTCATTGTTACGTGCTGCTTATTTGTTGCAACAAACGCCTACTACGTCATTGATGGAATCATCAAGAAACGCAGAAAATAAAGCCTTCTCTCCTAGACTACTTGATTGAAAAAATAAGTAGTCTTTTCTTTAAAAAGAAGGCAGGCGTGTATCTATTATTAGTTCCTAAGACACGCTAAAGGAACGACGTAAACGCCATCCTTTCTCTGATAAGCAAATTTATTTTTAGTTATGATCATCATGAAGGCTGGTTTCTCTTTATATTCATCAATATCCTTCGCTAAATTGATTAATTTCTCTGCGGCAAGATCAATCTCTGATTCATCACATAATTTAACCTCAACAAGAGCATAGTTTCCATCTTCAAATTGAATTACCGCATCGGATTCCCTGCCAAGCTTATCGCGATAATGGTATAAATGGGCATTAAGACTATCACAATATATTTTTAAGTCTCTAATAGCTAAATTCTCAAATAATAAGCCAAAAGTATTCATATCCGCAAATATGCTATTTGGAGTTAACCCTAATGCCGCAATAGCAATAGACGGATCAACTAAATATCTTGTGTTCTTGCTTCTTATTATTACCTTGCTTCTGAGATTTGGATTCCATGCTTCAAGCTCATCACTTACATAAAGGCACTGAAGAGCAAGAAGGTATTTCTTAAATGTATTCCTATCGGATTCGTCTTCAATGTTGAGATCTTTTCTCAACTCTTCATTTGAAGCTTGCGAACCAATATAACGCGAATAAGAACGCAATAACTTTCTAGCACGTTGCTCATCCTTTCTTAATGGAACATCCTTTAAAGAAAATAAATCCATACTGACAAGTCCTTCAAAAAAATTCTTTGCTTGTTGGAGGGCGACGTCTTTTTCTTGATTCATTGCTAATGGCCAGCCACCACGGCATAAAAGAAAAGCGTAATCATATATATCTTTGTCTGAAACAGACGGATTGAATTTACCATCTTTTAAATCTTTTAAAGATACCGCGCCGTTGCTGTCTTTACTTTCAAAAAGGGAAAAGGTTCTCATCATCTTTGTGATGATTCTTCCGGTGCCGGTGTGTTTCTCGCCTAAATCATCATTATCTTTTGTATTATCCGTAACACTTCCGGTTAGTATATATTGCCCAAATAAACGGCTATTGGAAACATTCTCTTTTATATCATTCCAAATGAAAGAAACCATTTGCCACTCATCAATTAATTGAGGCTTATCTCCCAAATTCAAAAACATATCCGGAGCGTTCAATGCAAGCTGGATGTATTGCTTTTGATCTTTTGACTTTGTTAAATCAACAATTGTTTTTGCGTGTCTTGCAGCAGTCGTGGATTTTCCGCAGAATTTAGGGCCCACAATCACTACTGCCCCAACGCTTTTCAAATAGAAATCTAATTCATCATCAAATAATCTAGGTAAATAGCAATTGTCCATAAACGCTCCTTAATTAAGGATATTTTAGCCAAAATAAGCAAAATGGCAATATTTAAATAAGCAGTTTGGCACAAAATAAATAAGCAGTTTGGCAGTAAATTAATAAGCAGTTTGGCAATTGTAAAGATTTTTAAATCATGATTAACAAATCTAATGAAAAATCTAAATGATTGTTCTAACATTCATTTAAAGGAATTATTAGATATGAAAAAAGAAACAATAGAAAGAATACATAAATTCATTGATGACAGAGATTGGAGCAAGTTCCATTCTCCTGCCAATCTAGCTAAAAGCATCTCTATTGAAGCAAGCGAGCTTCTAGAATGTTTTCAATGGTCAGATGATGAATATAATCTAGAACACGTAAAAGAAGAGCTTGCAGACGTCATTATTTATTCTCGTGACTTATTAGATAGACTAGGATTGGATGAAGACGAAATAGTTAACACGAAGATGGATAAGAATGAAAAGAAATATCCAGTTGATAAAGCAAAAGGTAATTCAACTAAATATACCGATCTATAATCCTATAAATTTAACCTATTTCAAAATAGGCTATTTCAAAATAGGCTAATTTTCATTTCGGGAAATAGCCTTAAGACTTTTGTAAAAAGTCACAATTGGAATTTGTTTTTTCATCTTGACCGCGTAGCACTGAGAAGAAATATCGCTTCCCCATACGTTATAATACTTTTATGAAACGAACGCTTACATGTGAATCCTGCAATAGTAGATTAACGTTAGTGATTCTTAAGAAAGACGAAGAGAATCTTGTTTTGCCTATAGCAAATGGAGATTCCTACGATTATTTCATTGTAGGTAGAGGTGGCAATGATATTTCTTGGTTTGGATATATCAATGAACATCCTGAATATTAAAACTACGACGATCTTAAGAAAAGATATATTGATGAAGGACTAAAAGACCTTGATCAAGAATATCTCAAAGGAAGATCGGAAGAATATTTCAATTCAACAAGTGCCTTAGTAAAAGAATATGAAGAGCTTAACGCTGAGTTTCATAAACTCTTATACGACAAAACGATTCCCGACAAAAAGAAATACAAGAACCCAATTTTCAAGAAAAGACAATTATTTGAATACGATCATCCAGAAATATCAAAAATGGATATACGCATATGTAATTTAAGTTACACCGACCTTAAACTTGATGAAAATGGGAAACTCACAAACATGGAGTCCAATTTCTTGGAACCATCCCCAAGAATAGATTACAAATCATACAGAGAATTCATTGATAAATTTGTTGTAAGCAAAAAGAAAGAATACGCCTTCTATTACAAAGAAGAAATTGATGAATTAGATATGGAATTCAATCTAGCAAAAACGAAAATAATCGATCTTTTAAATACGAATAACGAAGTTGGTATTGTCTCATTAAAAGTAGCCATGCCAAAAAGAATGAAAGAAATAGAAGTGAAGCTTGATTCATTTGATGTTGATGCGTTCCTTTCTTTCTCAATAAACACAATCTATTGGATTAGTAAGTAAATATTGAAAAATCACCAGTAAAACCCACTTAGAATAAAATGCTATAAGGTTTTTTCCTATCTAAACGTCAAAGAGAATAGGAGAAAGGGCTATTGTAAAATCAAACATATTAATAAAACAAAAAAAGTGGT